>JAJYMR010000370.1 GCA_021786815.1 Deltaproteobacteria bacterium | reverse complement strand
CCCTTGAGGCGCTTTGCGCCCATTCCTGGCCCGGCAACGTCCGCGAACTCGGCCACGCCATCGAATCCTCCGTCCTGCTCGCCGACTCCGACCGCATCTCTATCGCCGAACTCCCCGAGAGCGTGCTCGACGGCGGTGCCGAGGCGGCGTGCGAGCAGCGCCCGGTTGCGCGAGAGGACGAAACGATTGAGCCGCGTTCGGCCGAGGATCGTTCCTCACCGTTTTCCCTTGACGCCGCCATTCGCGAGGCTTCAAAGGAAGCCCTGCTGAGGGCGCTCGACGCCACGCACGGCAACTGCCATCGCGCCGCCGACCTGCTCGGCGTATCGCGCTACACCGTTTACCGGATGCTGGCGCGTTACGGGCTTTCCGACGCGCGCAACCGTGGCGGATGGCGAAAGGCCAACGGCTGACGGCGCCGCGCAGCCGCTTCATATCGCTCGTATTCCCGCGGCCGGTCGGAACCCCCGACCGGCCGCTTCTTTTTCTTGTCTGGCGCAGAGGCAGCACGCTTCGGGACGAAACGTTGCGGCTTCGCCCGCTCAACCTACGGCCTATCGCGGGCGGGTCCTCGATAAGACAGGCGGCGGCTGACCCCACTCCCGCTGCGACGGTTTCTCGGCATCCTTACCGTTGCGACGACAACCGATGCTTTACTCCTTTCGGCGGTCTCACGTTAATCTCGTCAATTGGCTACTCACTGGTTTTGCGCCCTTGATTCGTTGAGGACGCTGTCTAACACTCTTCGATCGCTGGGATGTATTACCCTGCACAGTTGCGTAACCGGCTTGCGTCGCCCTGTGAGGTTCCTGTCTTAACGCATGGGCGGACGCTCACTGGACGGCATCACCTTAAACGCTTCTAGGTGCGCCCGACGCACCCTCATTCTGCGAGGACGCTTTTCCACTGGCCGATAAGACGGTGTCGGCGCCGTCCGTCAGTCGGTAGCGTCGCACAAGGCGTGCGGATTGCGACGGCGCGCAGGCACAGCCCGCCGCGAACTGTGAAGCCGCAAGGAGTCGGCATGAAGTTCTCCCTGGTTATGCCAACCGTTGGAAGAGTGACGGAACCGCAGCGGTTTTTGCACTCGCTTCGAGCTCAGACGCACAAGAATTTCGAGGTCATCATCGTCGATCAGAATGCTGATGAGCGGCTCGCGAGAATCGTCGCGCAAGCGAGCGCATTGTTCGACGTTACGCATTTGCGCCTGCACGGCCTCGGCGCTTCGCATGCGCGCAATATCGGTCTGCGCGCCGCCTGTGGAGAAGTCATCACATTTCCCGATGACGATTGCTGGTACGGCGAGCCGACCCTGCTAGAGCGCGCAGCCGCGATTCTGGCCAGACAGCCAGGTCTCGGCGCGGTTACAGGCCGCGCGTTCGACGAAAACGGCCGCCCTTGCCACTTACGATGGCGCGCGCGCGCCAGCCAGCTCAACCGCTTCAACGTTTGGCGTCTGGCGGTCGAGTTTACGATCTTCGCGCGCAGGGAAGTGTTTCGGACCGTCGGCGAATTCGACGAGCATCTCGGCCCTCCATGGTCGGCCGGCGAAGGCACTGACCTTCTGATCCGGGCTTTGGAAGCGCGGTTTCGAATCGACTATGCACCGGACCTGGTGGTTCACCATCCGAATCCGGTCGTCGTTCATGACGAACGCGCCCGGCGCCGCGCCTACAGCTATTCCGTTGGTTTCGGCCGCACTCTCCGCAAGAACAATTACCCTGCCGCAGCCGTGGCGTATCACTGCGCTCGGCCTGCCGCCGCGGCAATCGTCGCCCTGCTTCTCGGAAACCGGCGCAAGGCTGGATACCAATGGGCGGCGACCCGCGGCAAGCTGATTGGCTGGCTGCGTCCGGGTCCCGACGCCGTCTGACTACAGGACGCTCTTTGAACTATCTCCTGATCGTTACTTCAACCTGCGCACTGGCCCTTCTGGCTTGTGCGGAGCTTGCGCGGCGCCGCGGCGCAAACGTTATCCTGCTCGCGCTCATCGCGGAAAGTCTGATTCTCGTGCAGGGTCAGGCGCTGTACGTGCTGTGCGCCCTGGAGAGGCATGCGGAGGTCTCGTATCCCGGTCCGCAACCGAAGCTGATTACTCACACCGGCTTTTCCGTTGCGAACCTGTGCGTAATGCTCTCCGTGCTGATTCTCTCCACCACCTACGTTTTTTCGCGCAGGGCACGAAGCGACCGCGCGGCGCGTCCGATGCTGCCGGCGCTTGAAAGCCTCGCCTCTTACGCCGTCACAACGGGCGTGGTCGCTCTTGGAATTATCGGACTTGTCACGCTGTTCGGCGGTCTCGGACATATGCTCCACAATCCAGGCGCGATGGCGGGTGGCCAGACCTTGCTGCTGATCGCGCTTTTCTGGGGCAAGATGCCAATTCTTCACAAGACGGCGTTCGCACGGCGTGTGACGTGGATGGACCGCGGCATATTTCTCGTTACGCTCTTTTTCCTCATCGTCAACTCGCGTCTTCTGGCCCTGATCGCGCTGGCTGAGTATGCGGTTCTGCGCCATTACCGCTCGCCTTCCCGCCGTCCCGGAAGACAGGCGCTACTGGCGTCGACAATCGCCCTGCTCGTCGTCTTCGTCTACGGGACACTCAGGAACTTCGCGGATCTCTTTCATACGTACGACCTTCGCCTGCTGCGTCTCTACTACGTTCTTCCGGCGGCGCATGCTATCAGCCCGCTGGCACTTCTGTACGAGCACGGCGAATCGGCGTTCTCGGGCTTCGCCGGAATCGTGTCCATCTATTGCACCCACGGTCTCCGATACGATTTCGGCCTCGCCAATCTCCAGTTATTGCTCCATCTTTTGCCCAATGCGGTACGCAAAGGCGCATTTGGAGGCCTTCAACGATGGGTGGCCGGCGCCTATCCCTATCACGGCTCGATACTTCCCGGCGGATACGAGGCAGCCTTTGCTCACTTTGGTTTTGTAGGCGTCGCGATGTTCTCGGTCGCGCTGGGATGGATTCCCGCGAGACTCGATCGGCGTCTTCGCGATCCGGGCGCGGATGCGATGCTCTACGCGCTGGTCGCGGGCAATCTCCTCACTTTATTTATTCTGGATTGGTGGGGCGTCGCATTCTTTCTTTTCGCGGACATCGTGATGCTCTATTGCTATCGCGTCACGCTGATTGTATTTCGCCCCGTGCCTCTTGAGGCTCTTCTTTCCGTTTCCTCCAGGAGAATCGCCGACGCATGAGAATAGGTATCGACGCCCGCCTGCTGTCGTACAGGCGCGGGATGGGCAACTACGTTTACTCGCTTCTGAATGCCATCGGCCTGATGGATACGAGGCACGAGTTTGTGTTGTTTGTGGATGCCGCGCATGCGCGCAGGACCCGGGCCGCAGAGCCGGTGTCGGGCAGATGGAAGCTAGTTGGGCTGCCCGGCAGTAGCTACGTCATCGAAGAGCAGCTCGCCTTGCCTTTGCTGCTTCTCAGGCATCGGGTGGACCTACTTCACTGTCCCGCCAACACGTTTCCGTTGCTTCTGCCGGGCAAGGTCAAGCTCGCCGTGACGATACACGACGTCATGTACCTGATGCCCGAGTGTGAGCTTGGCGGGCGCTCGTCAATCTATCAGCGGTTGGGCCGTACATATCGGGCTCTCCTCGTCAGAAGCCTGAAGCGCCGCGCCGCTTCGCTGCTCACCGTGTCACATCGCTCGGCTGCCGATATCGGAAGCTATCTCGGAATCCCGCGCGAGCGCCTGACGGTCACGCACGAGGCCGCACCGCCCTATTTTCGCCGGCTCGATGACAGTGACCGCACGAGCGCGGTGCGCGCGCGTTTCGGCCTCGGCGACGACTTCATACTCGCATTGGGCGGGATAGATCCGCGCAAGAATACCGAAGCCGTGTTCAAGGCGTATTGCGCGTTCCGGCGCCGCTCGAATCTGCGTCACAAGCTTGCGGTTGTGGGTTTACCCGCGAGCGCAGGCGCCCGCTTCGCGAGGATAGCGCGGCACGCAGGATTCGAGCGGGACATTGTTTTTCCCGGTTTCGTGTCAGAAGAGGAGCTTGTCCTGCTTTATAACGCCGCATCCATGTTCGTGTATCCGTCGCGTTACGAGGGCTTCGGGCTTCCGGTGCTCGAAGCGATGTCCTGCGGCACGCCGGTTGTCGCGTCGAGGGCGGGCGCAATACCCGAGGTTGCCGGCGACGCGGCGATTCTCGTGGATGCCGAAGACACGCGGGCGATGTCGGACTCGATGCTCGAACTCGCGGGCAACAAAAGCCTGCGTGCGGCGCTGGTTGAACGGGGTTTACGGCGGGCAAGCCAGTTCTCATGGGAGCGATGTGCCCGCGAGACAATAGATGCATACGAGCGTACGCGTCCCTATGAATATTCTGTTCGTGACTGCCCGCCTGCCGTATCCGCCGATCCAAGGTGATCGGCTTCGCGCCTACCATCAGATTCGGCTGCTCTCGCGCCGGCATCGGATAACCCTGGTCAGTCCGGTCGAGGCCGGCGAGGACCGCCATCTGACGAGCCTGGAAGGCTTGTGCGAGCGCATCGTCCCGCTCCGGGTGTCGCGTCTCAGGCGGTTGGCAGCGCTGTGCAAGGCGCCCTTCACCCGCCTGCCTTTGCAGACGCTCTACTGGTTTGACGCGCGGCTGGCCGACGCGGTCTCGCGGGAGACGCGCGACCGCGAATACGACCTTGCCCACGTCCAGCTCGTGCGCATGGCGCCGGTGGTATCGGCACTGAACGTGAGAACCCGGGTAATCGATCTGGTTGACGCACTCTCCCTCAATTTCAATCGACGTGCCGAACGCGAACGCCGGCCGCTGAAGGCGCTGCTCCGATGGGAGGCGCGAAGGCTCAAGCGCTACGAACGTTCGCTCGCGGGGATATACGATCGGATGGTCGTGTGTTCGGCGCTGGATATGCAGGCTATTGGCGCGTCGGAATCGGTTTACGTAGTCCCCAACGGCGTGGATACCTCGCAATTCGCCTATCGCCAGGATCTGCGCG
>JAJYMR010000168.1 GCA_021786815.1 Deltaproteobacteria bacterium | reverse complement strand
GTAGAGATCTTCGCGAAACTTTTGTGCCCTAACCTCGTTCTCCAACACCTTGTTGGTTGCAGCCAGAATGCGCACGTTCACAGTCGTAGGCTCTTCAGCACCGACACGCCAGATCTGGCGCTCCTCGAGCGCCCGCAGAATCTTGGCTTGCATCTCTATCGCCATATCGCCGATTTCGTCGAGAAACAGCGTACCGCCATTGGCGAGCTCGAAGCTGCCACGGCGACTGTACACCGCTCCGGTGAACGCGCCGCGCCGATGGCCGAATAGATTTGACTCGAGCAGATTTGCCGGAATCGCCGCGCAGTTGACCGTGACGAAAGAGCCGTCCTTGCGCGGACTTGCGCCATGAATGAAACGCGCCACAACTTCCTTGCCGCTGCCGCTTTCGCCCGAGACAAGTACACATGAGTCGCTTGCGGCGGCCGTACGGGCCAGCGTAAACAACCTCCGCATCGGGGCGCTCTCGCCGACCACGATTTCCTCGCCGGCCAGAAGGCGCAGCCGCTCGCTTAGATAGTCGTTCTCCTCGGCGAGCCGTCTCTGAGCGAGCGTCTTGGCGACAACGTGCCGGACCTGCTCGGGAGTGAAGGGCTTGGCCAGGTAGTCGGCCGCTCCACTTTTGATCGCCGTCACCGCCGACTCTACGGAGGAATAGCCAGTAATAATGATTACATCAATTCCGTAGAGTTCCCTGATACGCGCCAACAGCTCCATCCCGCTCGTTCCTGGCAGCCGTATGTCACACAGCGCAACATCGAACGGCAGGTGCTCGAGCTTTGCAAGCGCAGCGTCCGCATCCGACGCGGTATCCACCGAGTACCCAGCGCGCCCCAGGGCCTGGGTGATTGCCTCGCGTATGTGAACTTCGTCGTCTACAACCAGCACCCGCGCCGCATCGGAACTCGTCATGGCTTTTCCTCCGGAAGCGGCAGGAAAATTGTCAGCGTCGTCCCACTCTGCTCGCCTGGGCCGGCCGTCCCGCGTGTGCGGCTTTCGATCTCGATTCGGCCCCCATGTTCGTCCACGATGCCGTGGCTGAGCGAAAGACCGAGCCCCGTTCCGTAGGGTTTGGTAGTGAAAAAGGGATCGAAGATATGCGCCAGGTTTTCCTGTGAAATACCCGCGCCGGTATCGTCGACCGCGAGCTTAAGCCACTTGCCCTGAGTTGCGACTCTCACTCCAAGCCTCCCTTTCTCTTCCATCGCCTCGGCCGCATTCATAAAGAGGTTGACCAACACGCGCTCAACGCGCTCCGAATCGCACACGATCTCCGGCAGCGTATCCTGAATGTCGCGCACTACATCAATGTTGCGGCGTTCGAGCTCATGGCGGACCAAGCTGAGGCTGTGCTCGATTAGTGCGGGTACCTGGCACGGCTTCTTATTCAGCTCGCTGCGGGGTGAAAGACTTTTGAGGTCGGCTACAATCCGCTTGCAGCGGAGGGCATCCTGGTCGATCTTGCTGAGCTCCCGGTAGAAGGATGAGGATTTTTCGACTTCCTCCATCATCAGATTCGTCTTCATCAGGATGCCGGTGAGCGGATTGTTAAGCTCATGGGCGACGCCGCTCGCCATCATTCCCAGGGAAGCCAGTCTCTGGGAGCGAGCCAGAATCTCGCCTTTCTTCCTGAGCTCCTCGGTACGCAGCCGGACCCGCTCTTCAAGCGTGCGGTTATGCTCGGCAAGCTCCCGCCGACGCATCTCGATCTCGTCGATCATCGCGTTGAACGAGGTCGCCAGCTCGCCGATTTCGCCGTGTTCCTGCAGTCTCACTCTGTATCCCCAGTCTCCACCGGTAACCCGCCGAACACCGGTGGAAAGATCGCGTATCGGGCGAGAAACATAGCCACCTAGCGCAATGGCCACCGCGGAGCCAAGCAGCACGACCGCAACGACAAGCAGAACCGTCAGTTCCATGGTTCGCTGACTCATGGCCTGCGTTTGCTTTGCCAAGAGCTCGACCCGTCCGGTGAGAGTTCCTGACATCAGCCAGAGCTCGCGATCCGTCTGGCTCATCAGGTCGTCGATTTCCGCCAAACGCGCGGAACGGTCCGGTTGCGGGTCACGAACAACCGAGTAGAGAAACGCGTCATTCGCCTCGAGCCGCTTCACCGTGTGAGCCACGATTGCAGCCATTCTCCGTGGCGTGAACGAAGGCCGCGTCTCGTGACAGGCTCCGGAAGCACAGGTGCGAAGCTTTCTGTCCACTGTCGCAAGCAGGTGGGCAAACTCCTCGCGCCCATCCCTTCGACCGCTGAGTAAGCTCTCTGTCAGAATCGCGCTCGCCCGGTTGATATTCGAATCCACGCCGCGGATCGCTTCGAGGGCGCTGCTTATTTCCTCCAGCCTGAGGTTGGCAAGCACCAGCGCGCGCGTCGAATAAATTGTCAGTCCCGCCAGAGCAAGGATGCACGGAACTACGGCGGCCAAAAACGCCAGCAGAAAGCGCCGACTCAGGTCTCCTTCCAGATGGAGCCCTAATTTCCCTGGCCGCCAGTAGTGAGAAGCGGATAGATGCATAAGAGCATCTTTATCCTTGCCCTCAGAGAAATTAGCGGCGCTTCTGTTTACAATCTCGCTCCGGCATCAATGTGTCAAACCCTGCAATCAGCTCATTTCTCCGGATTCGGTCGAAACAAGTCTCGTTTGTGTGACGCGAACCTTTGGAAGTTCCCGTTTCCGTTTCAAACCGCAATGCGGAACAGGCATAGATAGGTGATGCGCGGTACGATTTGCATCGCACCGCGCAGCCCTCCTTTCACCTTTGCGGCCAGCCGATCTCGTATCGCCGCCCGGGGCTTTTCTATTTCAGGTCATCCCGGCAGCCAATGGTCATCGGGTTCGACGACGCGTCACCCAACTGCACATCGCTAGCGCTGAGACGCAGCGTCGCTCATGGCGCCTTTCCCGGACAAGGAAAACGCAAAGTCAGCTTTTGCCACGGAGCCGTCCACCAGAATGACGTTCCGCTCGTCCTGTCCGAGACGTTCGGTCCACACCTTCAACAGGTAATGGCCCGGCGGAACGCCGCTGATCTGGTAATGCCCGCTCTTATCCGTGACTGCGTAGTAGGGAGTGTCGGTCACAACGACGTAGGCCACCATCCACGGGTGAGCGCTGCAGATGACCGCGATGATCCCCGGCTTGTCGGGCACAAAGGTCGGCCGCTCCTGGGCGGCGGTCATTCCTCTGGGATTGACGACCCAGCTGGCAAGACTCTTGCCGCCGGGAACCACGGCTTCAAGAGAATGGTAGAGAGAATCATAGTCCCTGATCACGACAGATTCACCGACCGTCGTCGCAAGAACATGGGGGACGAACCGGCAATGCTGGCAGTCCAGATAATGCGTCGTGTTGGGGACAATCGGCTTGCCGCTCGCGGCACCCTCGAGCGTAACCACCGCATACCGGATGCCTCCCTCTCGTCCGATGACCAGGCTCTCGTCCGGTACGGCTTTCGTCCTGCAAGGAATCGTATCGTGATCGAGTTGGAGTTTCTGCGGCCCCGGAACTTCACCCACAAACTTTACGACACCATTGATTGTAGCGCCCTGGCCAGCGTTTGGTTGAGCCCATCCCAAGCTGTGCAACGGCAAGGTCAGGCTGGCAACAAGCATAACGGCCAACGACACGATAGCCTTCTTCGCGACTGTGGCGAGCGTCATTTCGGCGCCTCCTTTGGACAACCTGCTTCATGCCGCCGAAGCGGTTCGCACGCCTAGCCATGTTTGGAAGGGCGCGCAAAAACGCTTTGTGAGGGCGGATCGGATATCCCTTAGCGCAAACCATGTGCCAATGCCGAAACGACTATATATTCAGAGAAATGAATATTCTTTGAAACGAATACGTTTCAAACAGCAACTATAATTTCACAATGTAACCAACTTCTGAAGGCAGACTACAAACAGAAAGCACTGCGCTAGCGTCGTCGTTATGGCGCCGATGATTACGGGAGGGGCTCGGTCCACGGCCTCGGGCAGTGGCGTGTCCGCCGCCTGGGAGAGCGAGTCGAAAATCGTCGGAGCGACTCGCTCGAATCCGTCTCGCGAGATCAATCGGCGGTGCTTGGCTTCGAGACCGAGGCCGACGCAACCAAAGCAGCGTCGCTGATTAAGAAGGACTGTGCGCTGGGCAAGTGCAAATAATCGAACGTCGCCGGCATATTGGCTGTCCCCGGTCACAACTCACACTCGAACGCATCGATGACGCAGAGAATCGAACGCGACGATGCTACCGTCCTCTGGGAGTGTCGGAAACCTCTGACGTGTCGGAAGTCGGGCTGCCGGGATTAAGGATCCTGTGATGATACTTCAAGAAACCTGCGGCGTTTCCTCAAGAATCCGCAAATCTCTCTCGACGTGAACTTTTATGCAACAGACATTTTGGTCATCCAACGTCTTACAAACAACTGACTGATCTCGCCGCTTTCCAAATGGTTGCCACGAACCCGCGCCACTAGCGTCCTTCCGTTGCAGGTCTCTGCCGGATAGATTTGCCCGTCGCCAGCCGAGCCGGGCGTGCCGATTCGCCGTAGGAGAATCGCCCCACGTGGTCGTCTAGCGCATCCGGTCGCCCTGGCACGGTGGATGCTCCTCTTCTTAGATTCTCGAAGTTGCCGCACCTTCGCAGCATTAGGTTGACGGCGAGTTAATTCCGTCGGCCGAGTTCGTCTTTGTTTCACGGCACGTTTCCGTTGCTCCCAGAATTGCCTTACCGGTTCCGCGTGAACCTTCTGAAGTGTCGCGCCGCAGCGTCGCCAAAGTACGAGAAGACCCTGCGACATGAGTTTCTGATCCGGCCACTGCGCGACAGCGATCTATGCCCGGGCAAAAAAGCGCGACTCTCTAACTGCGTCAGGTGTAACTGGAGCTTTCTCTCAGTGGAAGTGGCCTGCACCCCGAAAATCCCCGCGTTTTGAGGTAGAGTCCGTCACGCGAAGGAGACGGACAGATGCGGCGGAGCAGGTTCAGCGAGGAACAGATCATCGGGGTCTTGCGCGAG
>JAJYMR010000048.1 GCA_021786815.1 Deltaproteobacteria bacterium | reverse complement strand
ATCCCGAGCGCTCCCGCGACGAGAATTCCGGGCGCTCGCGCACGCCGGAGAACACCGTGAGCGCTCCGCCCGCGACCACGATCGCGCACACCGCGCCCGTTACCCTGAAGTCCGTCCCGCGCGCGAAGAACCAGGTCGCGGCGAACGGCAGCAACGCGCCGCTTATGTCGCCGCCGGTTCCGAACAATTGCCGAAAGGTCGAAAGCCTGGTCCGTTCGTCATAATCGAGCGTAAGCTCCGGCATCAGCGCGCCGTACGCGGTCTCGTAGAGCTTCCTCGACGAGAGCATCAGGAAGTAAAACCCGAGAAACCACGCGAACAGCCCGTGCCTGAGATCGGCGGGCGGCGAGAACAGCAGGAAGTAGCCGAGCGCCATCGGTATCGCGGCGAGGAAAAACGGCCGTCTTCGCCCCGAGCGGAACCGGGCGCGGTCCGAAATGTTGCCGACCACCGGATCGGTCATCGCGTCCAGGACCAGCGCGATGAAAAAGGCCAGGCCGGCCAGTGCTGGAGAGAGTCCTCGCCGGTCGGTATAAAAGTAGAGCAGGTGAAGGGCGATCAACGTTGCGCAGAGGTTGAGACCGGTCTGCGCCTGGGAATAGATGAGAATCGGTTTGAGGCCTATCTTCTCAGTCTCGTCCCCGTTAGTCACGGCGCGCAGAGACTAGCCGATCGCGAACCGGCTTTCAAAACCGACGCGGGTATCTTGACGGTCCCATAACGGAAATCCGCGCGCTTCAGGGTCGAAGAATGATGAAATATCGGGGATTTCTGATTGCGGGACTGCTCGTGCTCGCGATCATTTCGGGATGCTCGCTCGTGGGCAAGAAGAAAAAGCCGGCGCCGGTTCCGTCGCAGGTGGCTGCCGCCGAGCCCGAGCCTTCCGCCACTCCCACCCCGAGCGCGACGATCAACATCACCTACGCCCGGCCCAACGACACGCTCAAAGCGCTCACTGTTACGCAGTTCAACGGCGCGACGGTGCTCCTCAAGGAGCCCCAGCGCGACGGAAAAAGCGCCTCGGTCGTCAGGTTCGACGGCGGAGCGCCCATCTGGTCGATACTCGCGGATCGAAGCGTGCTCAACCCCCTGTCGGTCCTTGGGAGCAAGAAGGAGTACCGGCCGGCGAAGATCGAGTACGCCAAGGTTCCCCACGGCTATCGGCAGGACGTGCCCGATGAAGGACCTCCCGCGCCGCTCGAATCGGGAACCTACTATGTTTTCAAAATCGAACGCACCTCGGGGGCGACCAACTACGAGGTGATCAGGGTCCAGCCCGACGGCACCGTCGAAGGTTACGACGCCGAGCCGCGCGCCGGCACCAGCTACAGCCTGTGCTGCAACGTCCCGCAATCGTTTCTGGAGCTGAATCCCACGCCCGATTTGGATCTTTTCGGACCCTGAAGAGCCGCTGCCGATAATCCCAGCGAGACCACCGCGCGGGGGCTCGTTCAGGCTCCCGAAATCGGAGCCCTCTCGCCGAAAAGCGGCTGAAAAACCGAGCCTTGCGCTCCGGATGGTCTCAGCTTTTCATTACTGAACTTTCATTCAGTAGTGAGCGATTAATCGATATTGACTGTTCTTTCATAACCGACTAGAAGTTCGTGCGCGATGACGGAGGGACTGAAGCACGCCGCAGGCGTTCCTCTGAACCGTTTCGACCGCAGGCGCGAGAAGACACGCGTCGATCTTCTCGCGGCCGCCGAGCGCGTGATTTCGCGCAAGGGTTACCATGCCACCCGCATCGCGGACATCGCCTCCGAAGCCGACGTAGGGCTTGGAACCTTCTATCTTCACTTCAAGACCAAGAACGAAATCTTCATCGAGCTGATCGAGCGTGGCGCCGGCGAGCTTCGCGACCTGATCGACGAGGCCAAGTCGGGCGTGGCGGACGCCCGCGAGAAGCTCAAGATCACTATCTGCACGATTCTCGACGCGGCCGCCGAAAACCCCGAGCTTTTCCGAATCGTTTTCGGCCACGGGCCCGCGTTTCTCGACCTGATGGTTCGGGTCCACGAGATGTTTATCGAGAACTTAAGGCGCGACCTCGAAGCGACCCTGGGCGATAAGGCCGACGCGGTTGCGAACCTGACGATCGGGATGCTGTCGCAGGCCGTCGCGTGGCTGCTCGACCATACGAGCCTGCCGCTCAACGAGCTGAAGGAGTTGACCGTGAATTTCGCGCTGGGCGGTCTCGAACGCGCGGTGGCTCGCGCCGCCCGATGAGCCGAATAAAGTGCCGCTACGGAGGGTATCCGCGATGTTCAACGAACGGACCGAAGTCCATACGCCGCTCGACAGCGTTTTTCACTGGGACTACGACGTCAAACTTCCGCAGATAGACCGCCTGTACGAGAACGCCAAGCGCGACCAGTGGAACGCGAGCACGACGCTCAATTGGGAACAGCCGATCGAGCGCGAGGTGCTCGACATGTCGCAGATGCCGATGTTCCAGACGGAGCTGTACCGCTCGCTGAGCGCGGACAAAAAGGAGGCGCTCGCGTGCAAGTTCGCCGCATGGCGGCTCTCGCAGTTCCTGCACGGGGAGCAGGGCGCCCTGATGGTGTGCGGGCAACTGGTGGACGCGGTGCCCGACCTCGACTCCAAGATGTGCGCGGCGGCGCAGGTGATGGACGAGGCGCGCCACGTCGAGGTCTTCCGCCGATACATTACGAAGCTCGACAAGATCTATCCGATCGACCCGACGCTCGACCGGCTGCTGCGCGCGATAATGGAGAGCGAGCGATGGGAGCCGAAGTACGTCGGGATGCAGATCGTGGCCGAGGGCCTTGCGATCGCGGCGTTCCGCTTCATGCAGCGCGAGTCGAAGGACGCGCTCCTGAAGGAGCTTCTCGAATACGTGCTCAAGGATGAGTCGCGCCACGTCGGCTTCGGCGTGCTCGCGCTGCGCGACGCGGTGCGCAGGCTCCCGGGCAAGGAAAAGAAGGAGCTCGAGGATTTCGCATTTACCGCGTGCGACATGATGGTCACGAAGATCGTTGACGGGCAGCCCAAAGACGGCTTCCTTTCGGGCAATTCCGTGTTCGAGGAGGTCGGCATCTCGGCGAGCGATATCGAGGACGAGTTGAAGCGCAATCCCCAGTGGGCCGCCGCCGAGCAGGACATGGAGCGCAAGTTCAATTCGTTCCTGTTCGTGGACACGATCGTTCCCAACCTGAAGCATCTCGACCTGCTCAACGAACGCACCGAGCCGTGGTATCGCGAGCTCGGTGTGCTGGACATGTACGCGGGCTGAGCCGGGGGGACCAGCGTACCGCGCAAGGCGGGCCCGGCAACGGGCCCGCCTTTTTTATTTGCCGAATCGAGGTGTCCAGTGCCCCGGCGATCGGCAAACTGCCTGCCAATCAGGATTGTCGCGCGCGGACAAAGTGTGCTAGGCGGCCCTTAGTGCGTGTCACGTTGGCGGATCTTATCGGCGCCTGATGGAGCAATAGGATGATCTCTCTGAGGGACTACACGTCGTACGACGCAACCGGCCTTGCGGATCTTGTCGCGCGCAAGCAGGTGAAACCTGAGGAACTGCTCGCGGCGGCACTCGAGGCCGCCTCGAAAGTCAATCCGAAACTGAATGCGGTCCTGCAGACACTGCCCGAGCGAGCGCAAGGCGAGATCCGCTCCGGACTGCCGAAAGGTTCTTTTACGGGAGTGCCCTTTCTGATCAAGGAACTGGTGCTGCATGCCAAGGGCGTGCGATGCGATGCCGGATCGAGACTCGCGCAAGGGATGGTTCCCGAGGCAGACACGGAACTGATGGCGCGATTTCGCCGCGCTGGTCTGGTGCTGGCGGGAACCACGCAAACGCCCGAGTTCGGCTACAATCCGACAACCGAAACAGTGCTGTTCGGCCCGGTCCACAATCCGTGGAATCTCAATCACAGTCCCGGCGGATCGAGCGGCGGTTCCGCCGCCGCGGTTGCGGCGGGAATCGTCCCGATGGCGCACGGCAACGACGGCGGCGGCTCGATCCGCATCCCGGCCTCGTGCTGCGGCCTGGTCGGTCTCAAGCCCACGCGCGATCGGACGCCCACCGGCCCCGATTACGCCGACCCGTTGTGCGGCCTCGCGATTGAGTTCGCGCTGACGCGCACCGTGCGCGACGCCGCCGCGCTGCTCGACGCTGTAGCCGGGCCTGATATCGGCGCGCCGAGCCTGTGCGTCGCGCCGCCGCGTCCGTACAGGATGGAAGTCGGTGCGCCAACCGGAAGGATGCGTATCGCGTGGACGGCGACCACCCCGTCGGGCGCGAAGGCCCATACGGAATGCGAAAAGGCGGTGCACGAGACCGTCAAGCTGCTCGAAGAACTGGGGCACGACCTGATCGAGGACCGTCCGCGCTTCGATTGGGAGTTGTTCCTGAAAAACGTTCATCCCATCTGGGTCGCGTTCAACGCGCTTTCCGTCGACGTGGCCGCGCAGGCGACGGGACGCAAGCCGGGACCGGACAACCTTGAGGCCGTCACACTCGCCTGCGTCGAAGAAGGGCGCGGGATAAGCGCGACGGAACTGCTGATTGCGATGGCGCATCAGAACACGGTCTCGCGCCAGGTCGGCGGATGGTTCGAGAACTACGACGTGCTGGTCACGCCGACGATCGCGCGGCCGCCGGCGCCACTCGGCGACCTGGACCAGAATCGCAAAGGGATGAAACCGTTCGAGTGGACGCAGTATCTGTTCAGCTATTGTCCGTTCACGCCGCTGTTCAACACTACGGGGCAGCCCGCTATCTCGCTGCCGCTGCATTGGAGCGCCGACGGGTTGCCGGTTGGCGTGCAGATAGTCGGGCGGTTTGGCGATGAATCGGCGCTGATTCGGCTCGCCTCGCAACTCGAGGAGGCGCGTCCGTGGGCGTCGAAGCGTCCTCCGACTCACGCAGCGTCCTGACCCGCGCGACTCGGCATTTGCGCGGTGAAAAAGACGGGCGGGCCCATTCCAGGCCCGCCTTTTTGTTTCCGACTCTGTGAATGCCTGTCCGCGGCCAACCGGTGACGCCGGGCTTTCGGTATGGATCTGACA
>JAJYMR010000022.1 GCA_021786815.1 Deltaproteobacteria bacterium | reverse complement strand
CAAGATCGAGCAGAAGTTCGCGCCCGCGCGGACTCCGGATATCGAGCGTGAGCGAGCGCTTGTTGAGATTGTAGAACCAGAAGAAGAGGCTTCGGTCGCGATGCGGCCGGTCGTCAACGAACGGGCCGATTCGGCGGCCCGCGTCGCCCTCGGGCGGCTCAACCTTGATAACGTCGGCGCCCATGTCGGCCAGTAGCCGGGCTGCAAGATGCCCGCGGTAGGTGCTCAGATCGAGCACCTTGAGGCCGGTGAGAGCACCCGCGCTTTCGTTCACGCTTTGACCTTGCGAGGCGCCTTGCCCAAGTGTTCGATCGCGAACGGACTCAAATCGAGCGTGGGCTCGATTTCCTTGAGCACTTCGTTATGCGGACCAGTACGGGCGCCGCCGCGCACGCGGATGGTCTCAAAGGTGTCGGGATTGACCCATCTGACACCGAGCACGCACGGCTTGGCCTGTCCTTCCTCGTCCGTGGGTTCGACCGCGGTGCCGGGTTTGTCGAAGAGCGTAACTTTCCTGAGTGCCATAATAATTCGGATGACGGCCCGTAGAATTGTGCTGAATGATACGGGCCGAACTCTCCCTTTTCAAATAGCGTTTCTCGGCGCCGCGTGCCAGAAGAAAGCACCGACAGCGACGTTTCGCAGTGATAGTTCGCGCGGTCGAATCGACGTCGGGAGACGGTCCCGTACTCGCGAAGGCAGGGATGCTGAGTTATCCTGTGCGAAGGAAACCCTGAATAGGAATTGAGAAGGCAACGCGCCGTTTACCCGCGTACTGAATCACATCCGTGGCCGAAAGCGACTACAAATCGACGCTGAAACTTCCCCGGACCGAGTTCCCGATGAAGGCGAATCTGCCGAAACGGGAGCCGGAAACCCTGAAAAAATGGGACGCGATGGACATCTACGCGCGCCTGATGGAAGCGCGCAAGGACGACCCGTCATGGGTGCTCCACGACGGGCCGCCCTATGCCAACGGCCGGGTCCATCTTGGCACCGCGCTCAACAAGATCCTCAAGGATTTCGTCGTGCGGTCGCGCTCGATGCTGGGCTTCCGCACGCCGTTCGTCCCCGGATGGGATTGTCACGGGATGCCGATTGAGCATGCCGTAACACGTGAGCTTGGCCCACGCGCCCGAACTATCTCGAAGCTCGAGCTGAGGCGGCTATGCCGCGAATACGCGCAGAAGTGGATCGATATCCAGCGCTCTGACTTCCGCCGGCTGGGCGCGATCGGCGACTGGGAGCATCCCTATCTCACCTTCGCGCCTGAGTACGACGCGGCCGAAATCGGCGTGCTGCGCCGCCTGGTCGAACAGGGATACGTGTACCGAGGGCTTCGCCCGGTGCATTGGTGTTTCGGATGCCGCACGGCGCTGGCCGAGGCCGAAGTCGAGTACGGCGAGCATGAATCGCCCTCGATTTACGTGGCCTTCGCGCTCAACGACAACGTGCCCGACGCGGCTGCGCTTGCCGTCGAGCCCTCCGAAGGCGCGGAGCTTTCAGCGGCGCACAAGGCGAGACGGCTGTTCGCGGTCATCTGGACCACGACGCCGTGGACGCTGCCCGCGAACCTTGGAATCTGCCTCAACGAAACGTTCGACTACGTCGCGCTCAAGGTTGGCGACAGTTATTACATCGTGGCCGAGCGGCTCGCGGGCGAAGTCGAGAAGGCGTGCGGCCTCAAGGTCGAAAAACGGATTGCCTTTTCGCGTGAGGCGCTCAAATCGCTCGACGGCAAGGATATCTTCCGTCATCCGTTCGCCGGCCGCGACGTCAAGCTGATGTACGGCGAGCATGTGACCGCCGACGCCGGCACCGGGCTGGTCCATACCGCGCCCGGCCACGGTTACGAGGACTTCGTGGTGGGCAATCTGTATCAGCTTAAGCCACTGACGCCGGTGGGCGACGACGGAGCGTTCACCGCGGAGGCTGGCGAATGGGCGGGACGCAACGTGTTCGAGGCGAACCCTGCCATCGTTGCCGACCTGGAGAAGCGCGGCGCGCTGCTCCATCATGAAAGCTTCAAGCACAGCTATCCGCATTGCTGGCGATGCAAGAAACCGCTCATCTTCCGCGCAACCGAGCAGTGGTTCCTGCGCGTCGATCACAAGGACTTGAGGCGCAGGGTGCTCGAGCAGATCGACGCGGTAAGGTGGGTCCCCGGATGGTCGCGCGATCGTATCCGCAACATGACCGAGACCCGGCCCGACTGGTGTCTTTCGCGCCAGCGCGCGTGGGGCGTGCCGATTCCGGCGCTCAGATGCGCGGGATGCAGCCACGTAAGCCTGGATATCGCGACCATGAAGCGGGTCGAGGAGATTTTCGAGCGCGAAGGCTCGGACGCATGGTTTGTGCGCCCGGTCGAGGACTTCGTGGACCCGTCGATGGCGTGTCCGAAGTGCGGCGGCCGTTCCTTCACCAGGGAAGAGGACGTGCTCGACGTGTGGTTCGACTCTGGAAGCTCGCAGGCCGCAGTGCTCGCGAAACGTCCCGAGCTTTCATGGCCGGCCGACGCCTACCTTGAAGCGGTCGAGCAGGCGCGCGGATGGTTCCAATCCTCGCTGATGTGCGCGGTGGCCGATCGCGGGCAGGCCCCGTTCCGAAACGTCATCAGCCACGGGCTTACGCTCGACGAGCAGGGGCGCAAGATGTCGAAGTCGCTCGGCAATTCCGAGGACGCAATCGACGCGGTCAACCGGCTCGGCGCGGACGTGCTGCGCCTGGTGTACGCCTCGCTCGACTATTCGTCCGACATGAACCTCGGCGCGACGATCTACGGCGCGGTCTCCGAGGCGTATCGCAAGATTCGCAACACCTGCCGCTTCGTGCTCGGAAATCTCGCCGACTTCGAGCCCGTGCGCAATTCAGTCGCGTATCGTGAGATGCTCGAGTTCGACCGCTTTATCCTCGCGCGCACGGAAAAGCTCAAGGCCGACACGCGCCGCGCCTACGAGGATTACGATTTTCAGGCGGTCTATCATACGGTGCTCAATTTCGCGGTCGTTGACTTGAGCTCGCTGTATATCGACGTGGCGCGCGACCGGCTTTACTGCGCGGGAGCCGACTCGCGCGAGCGGCGCTCGGCGCAGACCGCGCTTTATCTCGTGCTCGACGCGATGGTGCGGATTCTGGCCCCGCTCATTCCGTACACGGCTGAGGAGATTTACCTGCACACGCCGGGCGAGCACGCGGCGAGCGTGCATCTTCTGAAATTCGCGGAGCCGTGCTCCGAGTGGGCCGACCCGGAACTGGGCGCGCGATGGGACCGGCTGCTCCAGGTGCGAGGCGAGGCGCTCAAGCTGCTGGAGGCGATGCGTCAGGCGGGTACGATCGGAGCGCCGCTCGAAGCGACGGTCGCTGTTGACGCCGACGGCGCGGCGGAGCGGGGACTCGGCGAGATGCTCAGGCGCTATCGCGAGAGCCTCAAGGAGCTTTTCATCGTCTCGGACGTGGCGATTCTCGCCGCTGACGAGGCAAGCGGGCTTCGCGCGGCCGCACAGGGGCGCAGCGACTTCAGCGTTGACGGCACTTTCGCACGGCTAAGCCCGGAACTGCCGGTCCTGCTGGTTGGCCGCCGCGCGCCGGGGCGCAAGTGCCAGCGATGCTGGACGTATTACGCGGACGAGGGCGATCCCGAGCTGTGTCCACGATGCCGGACGGTGGTTCGTGCCTGAGCTTGGCGTAGAGCAATCGCCCGAGCCGATGCCTGAGGCGCACCCTGCGGCGCAAACGAAGACGCAATGGCGCAGCCTTGCGCTCCTGATCGGGCTTATTACGCTTCCGCTCGCCGCCCTCGACCAGTGGAGCAAGTTCTACGTCAGCACCCACATGACGCTTTACGAGAGCATCCCGCTCATCCCGCACTGGCTCGACATCACGTACACGCAGAACCCGGGTGCGGCCTTCAGCCTGTTCGCCACGCTTCCGGCCTACTTCCGCATCGGGTTCCTCTTTACGCTCACGGCCGCTGCGATAGTCGTGCTGCTTTACCTGATTTCCCGAAGCGAGCGGATTACGGTTTTGTCTTTCGCCTTCGCGCTGATCCTGGCCGGGGCGCTCGGCAACTTGATCGATCGGGTGGTGCGCGGAGGGCTCGTAATCGATTTCATCCGCGTGCACTACTACGAATTGAATTACCCGGTCTTCAATGTCGCGGACATGGCCATCACGACCGGCGTCGCGCTGATATTTCTTTCCACGCTTTTTACGCGCCACGGCGAAAGCCATTGACGACGCGTCGGGTTTGACGGGCCGCTCGGTGCGGGGCTAAGTTCGCGACAAAGCTTTGCGGTTCGAAGCGGCCCGCGCTTTTCAAAGCCGCGCGGACGGTATCGCGCGTTCGGGCACCGGCTTACGCGTGCTCGGAACGCAGCGGCTTCGGACACGGGCGAAAGGAGCATAGCCCGAATGAAGACGATTAACACGGCCACTGGAACCATAAGCGCCGACAAGCTCGGGACCACCCTGATGCACGAGCATTTGTTGATCGGATGGGCGGGATGGGAGCTCGACTGCTCGATCCCGAAATTCGATCGCAAGACGGCGCTCAAAAACTGCGTCGAGCAGCTCAAGGAACTGCGCGACCTCGGACTGGGTACGTTCGTCGATCCCTGTCCGATGGATATCGGGCGCGACGTGACGTTCGCGGCGGAGGTTGCGGCGGCCTCCGGCGTGAATATCGTTTGCGCGACCGGCCTCTACAAGGAAGATCTCGGCAACACCTCGTACTTCAAACAACGGTCGATCGAGGAGATAACCGAGGTTTACGTCACCGAGATTACCAAGGGTATCGGCGAAACCGGCATCAAGGCCGGAATCATCAAGTGCGCGACCGGCAAGGGCCAGATAACGCCTTACGAGGAGATGTGCCTGCGCGCCGCCGCCCGGGCGCATCGGCGCACCGGCGTGCCGATCACCACGCATACTGAAGAAGGAACGATGGGCCGCGAGCAGCTCGAAATCTTTGCCTCCGAAGGCGTGGATTTGAGCCATGTGATAATCGGCCATAGCTGCGGCTCATCGGATCTGAAGTAT
>JAJYMR010000295.1 GCA_021786815.1 Deltaproteobacteria bacterium | reverse complement strand
CTCCCCGCGCAGCCATACCGCGCCGTCGTATTCCGCGACCAGTCCACGCTCACGAAGACCCTCGATCACCGCATGCACCTTGCCGTCGCGCACGAGGTCGAGTTCGTTGGTGTACACGTCGAAGCGGATTCCCAGCCGCTCGCAGGTCTTGCGGATATCGGCGAAGATGGCTTCCTCGGCGGCGGCGCGAAACGGCTCGAGTTCCTTCGAATCGGCGAGGCTTGCGCCGTGCCGTTCGACGAGCCCGCGCGCGATCTCGCGGATATACTCGCCCTGGTAGCCGTCCTCGGGCAGAGTCGCCTCGCGTCCGAGTTCCTGCAGATAGCGCACGCGCACCGATTCGCCGAGCAGCCGCATCTGGCGGCCGCCGTTGTTGAAGTAGTACTCGCGCGTGACGTTGAAGCCTGCCGCGTCGTAAAGCCGCGCGATCGTGTCGCCGAGCACCGCGTTTCGCCCATGGCCGACGGTGAGCGGCCCGGTCGGATTGGCGGACAGGAACTCGACCTGGACCGTGTCGCCGCCGCCCTCGCGAAGATTCCATTTGCGCGGCCGGAAGTATGCCTCGCGCATCGCCGTCGCCCGGCGCATCTCGCGATGCCAGTAAAGCGGCGCCATCCGGAAATTTATGAACCCCGGGCCGGCCACCGAGACTTCGCGAATCTCGGGCGGAATCTCGATAAAGTCGCGTATCGCCTCCGCGATTTTCCGCGGCGGCATACCCTCCGCCCGCGCCATCACGAGCGCGACGTTCGACGCCGCGTCTCCATGCGACGGGTCCTTCGGCTCTTCGAGAGCAATCTCCGCAGGCGTCGCGGAGCGCAGCCTGCCAGCAACGCGCGCGCGTTCGATCGCGGCTGAAATAATCGGAACGATAAGCTCTTTCATCTAAAGGTCGTCCCATGAATCTGCCAGATACGCCCCGACCTGTTAAGGCGTTATCCCGCGCTTGACGCCGCGCCCCCGCGGTGAAACCTTGGCCTCGGCACCCTGGGAAACCGCGCCCGCGCCCCGCCGAATCGCCGCTGGCAGGCGCGCGGACACGCGGAAATCCCGCCGGTGCGCCCCTTCAGGGAGACGCGATGGACAGGCTAAAGGGCAAGGTCGCACTCATCACCGGCGCAGGCTCGGGCTTCGGGCGCGAGGCGGCGCTGCTTTTCGCGCACGAGGGCGCAAGTGTCGCCATCGCCGACCTCGACGAAGCCGGCGGAAGCGACACTGCCTCGCGCATCGCCTCGCACGGCGGACGCGCAATCTTCATCCGCACCGATCTCGGCCATCCCGAGCAAGTTAAAGCGATGGTTGAAGAAACGACCGCGACCTTCGGCCGCCTCGACATCCTTTACAACAACGCCGGCGTCGCGATGGAGCAGACGCCGATCGCCGAAATCACCGAGCATCAGTATGCCCACATAATGGACGTGAACCTGAAGGGCGTGCTGTTCGGATGCAAGTACGGCGTGCCGGCGATCGAGAAAACGACCGGCGGCGCGGGCGGTTCGATCATCAATACGGCCTCGATGGCGGCGCTGAGGGGACGTCCGAATATCAGCATCTATTGCGCCTCCAAGGGCGCGGTCGTCGCGCTCACCAAATCGCTCGCGGTCGAGCTTGCCCCGCACAGAATCCGCGTCAACGCGATCTGCCCGGTCGCCGCGGACACTCCAATGCTGCCCAAATTTCTGCCGAGGGGAGCGGCGGTTTCGATCGACGCGATGAAGAAGGCCGCCGTCGCGCAAATCCCGATGGGACGGCTGGGGCGCGCGCTCGACACCGCGCAGCTCGCGCTTTTTCTCGCGAGCGACGAATCCGAGTTCCTGACCGGGCTCGCGCTCCCGGTTGACGGCGGCTATTCGGCCTGAGGCTTGCCTTTCGTCCATTCCGCCGCGTTCGCGAGCGTCGGATATCCGGAGCCGAGTTGGATCAGGACGCCGTGGCTCGAGCGCGGCGAGATAAAGCATTCGTAGGACGCGGGCGAGAACTCGTGCTCGTCAACCACGCGGACGCCGTGCGCCTTGAGTTCCGCAGCTTTGGCCTTCACGTCGGGCAGCGCGAACGTCAGATGATGCATCCCTTCGCCGTGCTTCTCGATAAACCGGCGCAGGAAGGAATCCTCGCCGAGCGGTTCGAGCAGTTCGACGGTGAGCCCGGCAAGGTCGAGCTCGACGAGCTTGTAACCGGCCTCGGGATTCTCCGCTTCGTACATGAATCGCGCGCCCATCGTGTTTTCCCAGAACGCGCGCGCCTCGGCGAGATTTTTCACCGCGATCCCGATATGGTCGAGCTTGCCGATCGGTTGGCCTGCCATCTTGTGGTCCTCTCTTTACGAAGAATCCCGCGCGCATCTCCGCGTCAAGTCCATCGCGTTCTTTGTCATTCTGAGCGAAGTCTGCGAGACGAAGAATCTCATACCAACCAGTCTTCGGTGGTACGAGATGCTCCGCTGCGCTCAGCATGACAACCGAGGCGCACGCGACGATTTCGCGTGCGAGGGCCGTCGCGTGCGGCCGCGCATGCCATTCAATCCAGTGGCATGCTCGCGGCGTAGCTCGAGCGCGCCTTCATCCGCTCCCACCACGCCTTCAAATTCGGAAACTCGTCCGGGATTGCGTAGCCCGCGCGCTCGTAATTGGAAAGCTGCGGGATATACGAGATGTCCGCGAGGCTCATCATCCCGGCGAAGAACTGACGCCCCTTTAGTTCCCGGTCAAGGTAGGCGAAATGCGTGCGCACTTCATCCTCGCCTTCCTTGATTCGCGCCCGGTCGCGCTCGGCCTCGGGCTTTCTCGTCTCGCGCAGGATCTTGTAGAGCGACGGCACCAGGTAGGCGTCCGCGTAATCCTCGAACGAGCGCGCCCGCGCGCGCATCGCGGCGTCCTTGGGCAAAAGCGGCGGCGCCTTCGGAAACCGATCCTCTAGATACTCGTTGATAATCGTCGAGTCGTGGACGACGATCCCGTCGTCGATAAGCGCCGGCACCTTGCCTACAGGGTTTATCGCAAGATACTCGGGCTTCTTGTGCTCGCCCTTGGGCAGGTCAAGCCACGTCGTTTCCCATTGGAGCCCTTTTTCCAAAAGGGCGATGCGCGTTTTGCGCGCAAACGGTCACGGCTTGTAGTCGAACAGCTTGAGCATCGGCGGCACCCTCCGAAATCTTCTTCGCGATGTTAAATTCCCGCGGGTTTGACCGTCAAGCCGCGCTTGCTCCATCGCCGACGCTCGGCAATAGAGAGAAATCATGGCCGAGCCGTGGAAGATGCCGCCAATCGTCAAAGTGTACGAGGCGCTCGGTGCGCTTGGCGACGGGCGCGTCACGCTCATCGACGAAACCCACGCAACAGTCGTCTCTTCCGAGGGCGACAAGACCTACGAGGTCGAAAGCTCGCCCGATCTTCAGGAAGTCTCCTCCAACGACAACGCATCGTACTGGCAGGGCTATCTTGGCTATCCCGGCGTCGCGGTGCTGCTCGCGCGCGGGCTTTACCATCCGCGTCCGAAGACGGTTGAGGCGCTGAGCGCGATACCGTGGAAGGAACTCAACCGCCGCTTCAGGAACGATTACGCGAAGACCGTCGCCGAGGTCACGCGCCTTGTCAGGGAGCGCGGCCACGACCCGGAATCCGTGAAGGCCGAGACGGCATCCGCGATGGAGGCGCTAAGGAAGCTCGCGCCGGTGCGCGGCAAGCGAAAGCGCCCGCCCACCGAGCGTCGCCCACGCGGGCGTACACCGTAGTCGCGTCGTCTTCGGCGATTCCCCTGTGCGCTGCGGCCCGGATTGCGCACGCGCGCCGCAGCGGCTAGCGTCGCGCCAATGGAGCCGAGGCCGCTTGCGCGCGACGCAAACGTCACCGCCGCGCGATATCCGTGGCTCAAGCTCGCGATTCTCTACGCCGCCGTCGTCGGCGGGCAGTTGATGGTCGTGCCGGTCGCGCTCTACGCGGGACCGAGCGTCTCAATCCGCACCGCACGGATCACGCTGTTCGCCCTGCTCGGCCTGCTCGCGACCGTTCCGGCGAGCCTCGCCGTGCTTCCCGCGCTCGGACTTCCCGGCACTCCCATGCTCGATCGATTGCTCAAGCGCGAATCGCTCCGCGGCGAGCTTGGCCCGGCCTTCATTCGCGCGATGCTTCTCGCCATCGCTTCGTTCGCGGTCGCGATGCCGATGCTGCCGCTTAGATGGAGGCTGCTCGGAACGCCGCATCTCGGAACGGCGTCGCGCGCGTTCACGATTCACGCGCTCGGAATGACCGCGTTGTCCGCTGCCGGCGCCGGAATCCAGGAGGAGATCGTCTTCCGCCTCGGCCTGCTCACGATTTTGGTCTGGATATTCGCGCGCGCCGCGCGGGCACGCGCTCCGGTTGCAAACCACAGGGTGATCCTGTGGCTCGCGAACCTCGCGCAGGCCTACGTGTTCGGCCTGATGCATCAGGCGCTCGGCCTGACAGGCTCGATCGGCGGCTTCTCGATGCTCGGCGCTGCGGTCGATCCGCGCACGATGGTGGCGTTGGTCCTGGGTTACGGAGCGCTCAGCTACGGGATTGAGACCGCGATTATCGCGCACGTGCTTTTCGACGAATCGATCTTCCTCATCGTGACGCTGCTCCCGCTCGTCGCACGCTGAAGCTGCGCGAATCGCGCGTCAAAGAGGGTCAGCCGGCCGAAGTCCGGGTTGTGGATGCGCACAGGTCGCCGGCTTTGACACTTTTGCCTTCCATTGCCCTCGATATGTCTCTTTATGCGTCTTAATTAATCTTTTTTCATCCGAATGACGCCTATTTGCCAAAGGCCTCCTAGGCTGGCTTCTGATTGCTTGGGTATTTAACAATCGCCTAACGCGCGTTTCGTTGACATTGCGCCGTCTTTGTTGCTACTTCACGTCTCGTTTAAGGAGTTTTGCCCCGCATCAGGAGGTAAGGTGACTCTGTGAGCTAAGCCGTTTGTGTGACGGTTGCGTGCTCCTCCTCTGCTCAAACCTCTCCCACACCACGCAACCTGGGTTTGCGTTTCCGAGAACAAATTTTTGCTTCAGGAGGGAACGAT
>JAJYMR010000411.1 GCA_021786815.1 Deltaproteobacteria bacterium | reverse complement strand
GGCCTTTTCGAGCCATTCGAGCGAAGCAACAGGATTTTTGTAAAAGACCCCGGACCCGGGGGTCGGACGCGTGAAAGGATCGTCCATGACGGACGTCCTTGAGAACGGGCGATTATGAATCGACGCCGTATCGCTGCGCCTGTCCGAAGAACAAGCGCTCGCGCGGCGCTCGCGCGCAGGAGGGAAAGTCACACGTTGTTTCGGCCGGTCAGTTCCACGGGCGCTTCCAGGCGCGACTTCATCTGGAGAAAACGCGCCACTCCGGAACGCGTGATAAGTCCGGCAAGCCTGTCCCCCTCCATCACCAGAAGCCGTCCCGTGTCCTGCTCGGTCATCTTGTGCAGCGCCTCAAGCACGGTTGCCGAAGGCGCAATCGTGACTGAATCGTCGAGCCCGCGCATCACGCTTTCGACCTGGCGCGTCGCGCGCGCTTCGGACGGACATTGCTGCACCTGTCCGAGCGAGATCAGGCCCACCGCGTGCCCGTCGCGCACGACCGGAAAGCCGGCGTAGCCGAACCTGAGAAAATAATTCTCGACAACCTCGGCGACCGAAGCGTCGGATCTGACAATTAGAGGCTCGCGCACCATGATGTCGCGCACGTGCGCCGCGCCCAGAATACGCTCGATAGTGACGTTCTGCACCGAAGCGATCGACGCGCTTCTCAGGAACATTGCGATCAGGATGAGCCAGATGCCGCCGAGCAGGGCGCCGTAGAGTATCTCGAGCGCTCCGAGAAAAATGAGCCCGTACACCACTCCCGTCGCCCATCGCCCCGCCCGCGCGGTCGCCGCGACCACGTCGCCCGACTGCCACCAGAAGACCGCGCGCAGGATCCTGCCCCCATCGAGCGGAAATCCGGGAAGCAGATTGAACACCGCCAGCGCGATATTGATTAGCCCGAGATACTGGAATGTCTCGGACCATAGCCGCCACGAGGACAAATCCACTGCGTGCGGAATCGCCCAAAAGAGCACGCCGAGCACCAGGCTCGTGAGCGGCCCCACCACCGCGATCTGAAACTCCTCGCTCGCTTTTTGAGGTTCGGCGGAAAGATGCGCCATCCCGCCGAAAATGAAGAGCGTTATCCGGCTGACCCGGTGGCCGAACCGGTTCGCCATCATCGCGTGCGAAAGTTCATGAACCACCACCGACGCGAAGAACAGCACGGTCGCGGTCAGCCCGACCATCCAGTATTCGAACCATGCGTAGCCCGGGATGACCTGCGGGAAGTAGCCGGCCGCAAGCCCGAAAAGCACCAGGAGGAAGATGACACCCCACGAGTAGTCGATCTCGATATCGATGCCCGCCACTCGGAAAACCGCCAGTACGCCTTTTCTTTTTGCTGCCATGGTTCAGGACCGGAGTTAGTATAGTCAAAACACCGGTAGGTAGTATATCGGATTTTACAGCGCTGCCGACGGCTCGGTCACGGGCTAGATTCGCACCTCGAGCCGGTTCACGACATCGTTGACGCCGAAGACGTACCAGGCGTCGGCCTCCGCCATCTCCTTTTGGCGCTCGTCGACCGCAAGGCCTTCCAGCGTCACCACCCCGTTTCGCGTTCGCACGCGGATGTGAAAGGCGTCAACGAACTTGTCTTTCTCCAGCGCGATGCGGACCGCATCGGTGATTTCGCCGTCATTGTCCTCCTGCTCGGGCGAAACCTCGATCCCGTTGACCACGTCGCGCGTTCCCGGAACCCACCAGGCGAGAACCCCCGCCAAGCGCTTTTGCGCGAGACTGCGGACGCGGCCATCGAGCGTGACGGTTCCGTCCTGAACCGCGACTTCGATAAAATCGGACGACCCTTCGGCGGCTTCACGCACGGTCCGCACCCTGTCGCCGTCATGAATCGCGATTGCGCATTCGGAGAGCGCCAGATCACCGACAAGTCCATCGCGCGTCGCGTCGCGAATCTCTCCGTCGGCCATCGGGCGCGCCGCGACCACCTTCAGCCGGTCAACGACGCCGCGCGGCCCGGGTATCGCGCCAGCACGCTCGAGCGCGATTCGCTTCGCCGCCACGCTCTCGACGTCGCCTTGGAGCAGAACCGTGGCGTCGTCAAGGTAATCGATATGCAGCGGGTGGCGATGCAGGTTGACGCGGCGCTCGAATTCGAGGGCCGCGCGCACCTGCCGCACTATCTCGTCCCGCGAGAACTTTCTATCTTTTTCGTCGGCCATTTTGCTTCGCCGTTCGAAATCGTGACGGCGCGCGGAACTGCGTTATTGGCTTTCTCACTGACTTGAGCCGGCTATTTGAGTGTCTTTGCCAGTTCCGCGAACCTTTCCCATGCAGTGGCCATCCAAGTCTCGGTGGTGGCATGGCCGAACGAGCGGACGATAAGCGCGACCTTGGTCGCGGTCTCCGCGTCTGGCGCCTCGAAAATATCGACATAATCAGTCGGGCCGAGCACTGCGTAGTTGGCGATCCACTTGACGCCGTGACATTCCTTCTTGATCCGATCGGCCACCTGCTTGTTCAAATCTACCACCCGTTCGGGCTTGGTGACCGCTTCCGGAGACAGCCGGGTAAGCATAACGTACGTGGCCATCGCGATACCCCGTCTGGTGAGCCCCGCCGGTCGCGGCGATTCGGCAACCGCGCGAGGGAAAGATTTTCAGCTATTCAGTGCAATAGCCTTGCCAGCAAGCGGCCGTATCCCGTTCGCGGGCAAGGTGCTGGCGACCCGCACCATTGGCTCGGATGGCTCCAGCGGAGCCGCTTACGATGAACCCTTTTGTGACAACCGCGTCCGGCGGGCGTGTCAGCCCTTGATAACCGCAAACGGCTTGAGCCTGGCGACCCGCTGGGTGACGCCCGCGGCTTCCATTACTTCGACCACTTCCGCGACGTCCTTGTAAGCGGCCGGCATTTCCTCCGCGACACCTGCCCTGCTCTGCGCGCGAACCGTGACTCCGAGCGCGCGCAGTTCAGCGTACAAGTCGCGTCCGCGCGCTTCCTTTTTCGCCTGGGTACGGCTTTTCACCCTGCCCGCGCCGTGACACGACGAGCCGAACGTCTCGCGCATCGCGGCGGGAAGCCCGATCAGGACGAACGAATAGCGTCCCATGTCGCCGGGTATGAACACCGGCTGTCCGAGCGCGCGCAGGCTTTCGGGAAGCGCCGGATTGCCCGGGCCGAAAGCGCGGGTCGCACCCTTGCGATGGACGCACACCATCCTCTTTTGTCCACCGATCTCGTGTTCCTCGAACTTCGCGATGTTGTGGCAGACGTCGTAGATGAGCGAGAAGCCGAGTTCGCGCGGGCCAACGCCGAGCGCCTGCATGAACGCGCGTCCGGCCAGATGCATCATTACCTGCCGGTTGCACCAGGCGAAGTTGGCCGCCGCCGCCATCGCGCCCAGGTACGCCTGCCCCTCGGGCGAAACGATCGGCACCGCCGCAAGCTGCCTGTCCGGCAGCGTGATCTCGTACTTCGCCATCGCCTGCCCGATCATCCGCAGGTAATCGTCGCAGGTCTGATGGCCGAGTCCGCGCGAACCCGAATGAATCAGGACGGTGACCTGGTCCGCTTCCAGGCCGAGCGCCGCCGCAACCCTCGGCTCGTAAATCCGATCGACGCGGCTGAGCTCCAGAAAATGATTTCCTGAGCCGAGCGTGCCGATCTGCTTCCTGCCGCGATTGTAAGCGAAAACGCTGACTTTCTCGGGGTCCGCGCCGGCAAGCCTGCCACCCTCCTCGGTATGGTCGAGATCTTCCCGGGTCGCGTAGCCGGTGCGGAGCGCCCAGTGCGCACCCTCGACGACCAATTGCTTCATCTCTTCGACGGACAGTCCGGGTATCGCTCCCTCGGAGCCAACTCCCGCTGGAATCGTGTCGAAGAGCGTGTCGGCTAGCTGGTCGACCCTCGACTCGACGTCCGGATATCTCAAATTGGTGCGAATCAGGCGCACGCCGCAGTTGATGTCGTAGCCGACGCCACCGGGCGAGATGACTCCCGCGCGCGCGTCGATAGCCGCGACACCGCCTATCGGAAAGCCATAACCCCAATGGATGTCCGGCATCGCGAGCGAATAGCCAACGATTCCCGGCAGGCAGGCGACGTTGGCGACCTGTACCAGCGCGGGGTCGTCGCGCAGTTCGTCGATCATCCTGGCGTTCGCGTAAATCCGCCCCGGCACGAGCATCGGACCCTGCTTCGGAATCTCCCAGAGGTAGTCGTGAATCCTGATTAGTTCCATCGCACTTCACTCATGGGCAATCGACATGCCATCGCGAGTACGGCCGGCATAAAAGCCAGACTGACTCCGGAAGGACCCGAAAACAGGCCGCTCGCATATCCGCGCCGCGTGGCACGGAATGTGTTCCATCCGGCATTGAGGATTGCGGACGATGGAAGACACGAGGCTTGCGATGGTCGGCGACGTGATGCTGGGCCGGGGTGTCAACGAGATTCTCCACCACGCCTCGGTAAACTATCCGTGGGGCAACCTTCTGCACCTGTTCGGCGAAGCGGACTTCCGAATTTGCAACCTGGAATGCGCGATCTCGGACCGCGGCGAACCGTGGCCCGATAAGGCCTTCCATTTCCGCACCGATACGAAAAATGTCGCCGTACTCGGCGCGGCCCATTTCAACGCCGTATCGCTCGCGAACAACCATGCGCTCGACTTCGGCTTCGAGGCGTTGTCCGACACTCTCACGATACTCGACGGAGCAGGGATAGCGCACGCGGGCGCGGGCAAAAATATCGCCGAAGCCTTCCGGCCCGCGCTCGCGCGCGCCGGCGCAAGGACGATCGGACTCGTCGCGTTCACCGACAACGAGCCCGACTGGGAAGCCGGACCGCATCGCCCCGGAATCGCGTACGTTCCGGCCGATTTCGCGGAAGAGCGCGCCAGGTTCCTGTTCGAGACAATCGAGCAGGCACGGACGAACTGCGACATCCTGGTGGTCGCGGCACATTGGGGACCGAACTGGGGCTATGAACCGCCGCCGCGGCAGGTACCGTTCGCGCGCCGGATGATCGATCTCGGCGCGGACGTCGTCTTCGGACATTCGGGCCATGTCTTTCGCGCGG
>JAJYMR010000197.1 GCA_021786815.1 Deltaproteobacteria bacterium | reverse complement strand
CAAGTCCGAGAGTCACAAGGTCCTCCTGCTCCGCAATGCGCCCGAACTGGTAATCGTCGATGAGGCCCATCTTGCGACCCGTCCGCGCGGCGCCGATCCCGGGCAGAACGCCCAGCAACAGCGCTACGCCCTCGTGCGGGCCCTGGCCGAAAACCCGGCGCGTCATGTGGTGCTTGTAACGGCCACCCCGCATAGCGGGATCTCGGAGAATTTCCGCTCGCTGCTCGGGATTCTGAATCCCGCTTTCGATATCGACCCCGCTCACCCGAATCGCGAACCCGCGCGCAACCGATTGCTACCACATATCGTCCAGCGGCGGCGTGCCGACGTCGAGAAATGGCTCGGCGGCGAGCGCCCTTTCCCCAAGCGCCTCGCCGAGGAGCGCGCCTACAACCTCTCCGACGCGTACCAAACGCTTTATCGCGACGTGCTCGCCTACTGCCGTGGCACTCTGGAGCGTTCCGCCGGCCTGCGCGCAGCCCAGCAGCGCGTCCGCCATTGGGCCGCAATCTCGATGCTGCGCTCGATTCTGTCGAGTCCGGCTGCGGCGCTCGCGGTGCTGACGGGCCGCCGCGAAAAAACCGAAGCACCGGCGTCCGAAGCCGAGGGATCCCCGGCCGAGACCGACGAAACTTATCGGCCGCAGGTTATCAACGAATGGTTCACCGATTTCACGATTGACAATCCGCCAAGCGCGGCGCTCGACGATCCCACCGCCGACTGGAACGAAACGGAACGCCGCCGCCGCGCCGAGTTCGCCCGCCGCGTGCGCGAGATCACTGCCGCCGAGGACGACACCAAGCTGCTCGCGGCGGTCGAGGTCGTCCGCAAACTGCTCAAGGACGGTTTCCATCCCATCGTCTTCTGCCACTTCATTCCGACCGCGAAGTACGTCGCCGCCGAACTGAAGCGACGCCTGAGCGACGAATTCGGCGAACTGGCCGCTATCGCCGTCACCGGAGACGATCCCGACGAGGCCCGCCGCGAGAACGTGGCCGCGCTCGGCGAGCATCCGCGCCGGGTTCTGGTCGCGACCGATTGCCTCAGCGAAGGCATCAACCTCCAGCAGCACTTCGACGCGGTGATTCATTACGACCTGGCGTGGAATCCGAATCGTTTGGAGCAGCGGGAAGGCCGCGTCGATCGATTCGGTCAGCCGCGCGGGGAAGTTCGCGCGATCACGCTATGGGGCCGCGACAGCGAAATCGACCAGGTCGTACTCGACGTTCTGATCCGAAAGGCGCGCCGCATCCGCGAAGACCTGGGTATTGCAGTGCCCGTGCCCGCCGAGAGCGAGCACATCATCGAGGCAGTGATCGACAACGTCCTGCTCCGCCGCCCGACCGGCAAGCAATTGCAGCTCGGCCTCAGCACGCCCGAGGTTCGCCGCGTCCACGAGGAAATGGACCGCGACGCCGAGCGCGAAAAGGAAAGCCGCGCGTACTACTCGCAACATGGAATCCAGCCGGACGAAGTCGCCCGCGAAATCGAGGTTACCGACCGCGTGCTTGGCGATTCCGAAGCCGTCCGCCGGTTCCTCTCCGGAGCGGTTCAGCGCTTCAGCGGTTCGCTCGACCGCGAGCGCAAGGAAGGCGTGTTCCTGCTCAAGCCCGGCGACCTCGCCGTGCGGATGCCGCCGATGACCGGAGTGAAATTACCGGCGCGCGTCACGTTCGACCGCCTCGCCGACCCGGACGCACTCTATCTCGGCCGCACCCATCCGATTGTCGAAGAGACCGCGCACGCAGTGCTGAGCCGCGCATTCTCCGACGATCCGGGCCCTCTCTTCGCCCGCGCTGGCGCTTCATTCACTGGTGAGGTCGCCCGCCGCACCGCAGTCCTCCTTCTTCGTATCCGATACGTGATCCGCGAAAAGACGCGCGAGAATTTCGCCGAGGAAGTGCTTCTCGCCGCGTTCGAGCCGACCGACACGCCAGCCGGCGGCATCCGATGGCTCGAACCGGTTGGCGAGCGCGCCGAGACGATCCTCGGAGCGCCGCTTGCTCCGGTCAACATGCCACTTCCCGAACGGCGCGAGCACGTCCGCTGGGCGCTCGACCTCGTAGCGTCGCGCCCGACCCTGTTCGAGCCGCTGCTCGAAAGCCGCCGGCGCGAGATCCGCGACGCACAGAATCGGCTCCGCGGCCTGCTCAAGCAAGGCGACGTCGAGGTCCGCTCCGACGGCCCCGACATCCTGGGCTGCTACGTCATGGTTCCCGCAGGGCGCGCCGCCAAATGAGTTACATAACGATCACCGTTGAAGGCGGACTGCTGCCCGACGATCTGCTCGACCGGATCGCATCGGGAGACGCGCCCGGCCAGCGCGCTTCCGACTTCCGGCTCGACTCCGCGCGCCTTGCCGACGAGATCCAGTCCGCCTACTCCGACGCTCAGCGCCATTGGGCGGCCTTCCAGAGCCGTTACCGCCAGGCGGTCGAGCGCAAGAATGTTTCGCCCACGACCGTCACCCGCGAAAGCTGGATCGAACCGCTGCTCGAACGGCTCGACTACCAACTGGAGTTCCAGCGCGCGCATACCGTCGTCGGCGAGCAGACCTTCGAGATATCCTATCGCGCCGGCGCCGAGCCTTCCGCTCCGCCCGTCCACGTCATCGGATGCGACGCCGACCTCGACAAGCGCGGCGAGCGCCGCCGCAGTCCTCACGCAACCATCCAGGAATATCTGAACCGGTCCGATTCCGTCTGGGGCATCGTCACCAACGGAACCCGGCTGCGTTTGCTCCGCAACAGCACCCAGATCGCCAAGCCCCGCTACGTCGAGTTCGACCTGGCCGGGATGATGGAGTCGAGCGCCTACAGCGACTTCGCGCTCTTCTATCGCCTGATCCATCGAAGCCGCCTTCCCCACTCCGCCGCCGACGTGCACGAGTGCTGGCTCGAGAAATACTACGACGAAGGGATCGAGCAGGGCGGCCGGGTTCGCGAGCGGCTGCGCGACGGAGTCGAGGCCGCGCTCAAGACCCTCGGCAACGCCTTCGTTCAGCATCCGCGCAATGACGAGCTTCGCGCCGCCATAGCTTCCGGCAGGCTCACCGCGCCCGCCTTCTATCGCGAACTGCTCAGACTCGTGTACCGGATGCTGTTCCTGATCGTAGCCGAGGAGCGCCGCCTGATGTTCCCCGACTCCGGCGAAAACGAGTCGCGCCGCGCGATCTTCTCGGAATACTACGGTGTCAACCGGCTGCGCCGCCTGGTCGATCGCTATATCGTCCCCAATTCCGAAATCGATCTGTGGGAGAGCCTGAAGCGCACTTTCCAGATCCTGCGCAATGACACGGCCGCGCATCAGCTCGGGATGGCGGCGCTCAACGGCGAGCTGTTCGGGCCGCACGGATGCCCCAATCTGGAAGCCGCATGCTGCCGGAACGACAAGCTGCTCGAGGCGCTCCGGGCGCTCGCAACCTTCGACGATGACGGCGTCCGCCGCCGGGTGAATTTCGGCGCGCTGGATGTCGAGGAACTGGGCTCCGTTTACGAAAGCCTGCTCGATTACCATCCGGAGCTCACCCCCGCCCGCTCATTTGCGGGAGAGGATCAAGGTGAGGGTTCTGGTGCCCCCGCCGGCTTCGACCTTGTCGCAGGCAGCGAGCGCAAGACCACCGGCTCGTACTACACGCCGCCGGACCTGGTGCGCGAACTTATCGAGAGTGCGCTGGTCCCGGTCATGATCGAGCGAATCGAGGGCGCAAAGACCCGCGAAGATAAGATCGCCGCGCTGCTCGGGATGCGGATCGTCGATCCCGCCGCCGGCTCCGGTCATTTCCTGCTCGCCACCGCGCGCCGCGTGGGCAAGGAGCTCGCGCGCATCCGGACGGGAGAAGAGGAACCCGCGCCGAGCGAATATCGCCACGCCGTCCGCGACGTTATCCGCGAATGTATCTACGCGGTGGACAAAAACCCGCTCGCGGTCGATCTGTGCAAGGTCGCGCTCTGGATCGAAGGCCACAACGCGGGCCAGCCGCTAAGCTTCCTCGACCATCATGTGAAATGCGGCGACAGCCTGGTCGGCGTGTTCGACCTCAAGGTGCTCGAACAGGGCATTCCAGACGACGCGTACAAGGCTGTAACGGGCGACGACAAGGAAGCCGTAAAGTTCTACCGCAAGCGCAACCGCGAAGAGCGCGAGAGCGGACAGATGACCTTCGGCGCGCCCGCGCCTCCGCCCGAGATCGTCGCCGGATTCGAGGCGCTCGCCCATATCGACGAACTGAGCCCAGCCGACGTCGAGAAGAAGGAAGCGGAGTATGCGCGGCTTCGCGAGGGGCGCGAGTGGATGCGCCGCAAGTATGCGTGCGACGCATGGACGGCGGCATTCTTCGTGCCTCTCAAGCTACCCGAATATCGCGGTCAGGATACGGTGCCAACCACGGCGACGGTTACCGCGCTGCTCGCTGGGCATCAGGCCCATGGCAAGCTGACGCAAGAAATCAGCAAAGCCGCTACAGAGTATTCATTCTTCCACTGGCCGCTCGAGTTTCCGGACGTCTTCGCACGAGGCGGCTTCGACGTGGTCCTCGGCAACCCGCCGTGGGAACATACGGAACTTAAGGAAAAGGAGTGGTTCGCGAATCGCGGTCCGCGAATTGCGAACGCAGCGAACGCGGCTGAGCGAAAGAAGCTCATTGCGCAGTTGGAGAAAGCCGACCCCGGGCTGTTCGCGGCCTTCAACCACGCGAAGCGGTTTCATGACGCTGTCGGCCAGTTCACCGCATGCAGTGGGCGCTTTCCACTTTGCGGGCGTGGCCGGATCAATACATACGCCGTTTTCGCCGAGCTCGCGCGCGCGCTCGCGGAAAAATCGGGCCGCGCCGGAATCATCGTTCCATCGGGAATCGCGACCGACGACACCACCAAGTATTTCTTCCGCGACCTGATGGAGTCGCGGACGCTCGCAAGTCTCTACGATTTCGAAAACCGCCTCGGCATCTTTCCGGCGGTGCATCGAAGCTACAAATTCTGCCTCTTCACCATGACGGGCGGTAATCAATCTGCTTCTCCCGACGCGCAGTTCGTATTTTTCGCGCTGCGAGTCGAGGATTTGCGCG
>JAJYMR010000151.1 GCA_021786815.1 Deltaproteobacteria bacterium | reverse complement strand
AAATATATATTTCGTGATGCGGATCAAGCCGTTGACCGACGGTGAATGCAAGAGCAGTTTTGTCTTGCGGTGTTCGAAAATTGAACAGAAATGAACATTTTACGGACAGCCGATGAGGAATGAGGACGCGCATTCATCCATGAGATACGCCCAACTCGCCAGAGACACGGCCGCGTTCGCCGCCCTTGCGATTCTCGCCCTGGCCGCCGGACTTGCGCTCAACCGCTTTCGCGCCGAGCCTTTGCCGCTGCTCTACCAGTCGCAGGAGCAGCGTCTCGACGCGCAACTCAATCAGCTAATCCATGCGCCGGTCTTCCAGGTCACGCCCGCGAATTTCATCGGGCTCGACGAATTCCGCTCGCTCGTGGACGGCCGGCGCGCGCTCATAATCGACGCCCGCGCGGAGCCGTTCTACGCTCAAGGTCACGTTCCGGGAGCGCTCAACCTCTCGCGTGAGGACTTCGTGCACGATTACCGGCGGCTCGGCTCGACGCTCGCAAACGATCGCGACAGGCAAATCGTCGTGTATTGTTCCGGGCAGGATTGCCATGACAGCAGGATGGTCGCGAGCGCGCTTTTGAGCCTCGGCTTTCAGCGCGTCGAGGTCTTTACCGGGGGCTTCGAGGCATGGTCGCGCGCCGGGATGCCGGTGAGCCGCAAATGAAACGCGTGCTCGACCCTTCCGCGCCGGTTTACCGATGGGCCGAATTGGCGATTCGGCTCGTGGTCGGAGGACTTTTCGTGTACGCGGGCGCGATCAAGATAAGCAATCCCCCGGTCGAGCTTGCCGACGCAATCTGGTCCTTCCGGATACTGCCGCGCGCGCTCGTTACGCCGCTTGCGCTTGGCCTGCCGCCGTTCGAGATTCTCGCGGGCGCGCTTCTGGTCGCGGGCTTCCGCGTCGGCGCGCTCGCTGTCGCGCTGGCCACGGCGATATTTTCGGCCGCATTCGTATCGACTCTCGCCCGCGGTATCACGGTCGATTGCGGATGCTTCGGGAGCGGCGCGCCGGCCACGCTCGCGCGCAATATCCTGGAACTCGCACGCGATCTCGCGATTCTCGCCGCCGTTCTCGTCGTGTACGTCGTACGCTCGCGTCCACGGGAGGCGAGCCTCGATGCTTGAGGCGCGAATCAGCGAGAGCGGTTCGGCCCGCTCGCCTGAAACGTCAAGCAAGGAGGTATCCCTGCGATGACGGTTCTGAGTATCGAGCATGTGCAGGTTGCTATACCGACCGGCGGCGAGGAGCGCGCGCGCGAGTTTTACAGCGGCGTGCTCGGCCTTCGCGAGGTGCCGAAGCCGCCCGTCCTGGCCTCGCGCGGCGGCGCATGGTTCGAGAGCGACGGCGCAAAGATTCACGTCGGCGTCGAGGCTGACTTCAGGCCCTCGGCCAAGGCGCACGTCGCGCTGCTTGTCAGCGATTTGAGGGCGCTCGTCGCGCGATGCGCCGAGCGGGGCTATCGCGTCGCCGACGGCGAGCCGCTCATCGGCTACGAGCGCGCCTACGTGTACGATCCGTTCGGCAACCGGATTGAGCTGATGGAGCGCAAGGCGGAGCGTTAAGCGGATTCGCTTCCCGCCTCACGCAACCGCTCGGGAACGGCGGGAGGGATCGTCTCCGCAAAGGGGGCACTCGGATTCGACGACGCTCCCGGCGACAGCGCCGCAACGCAGCAGCTTGACGAAGCTGGCTTGCGTGCCTCACTCCATCATTGCTTCCTTGTCAAGCGACACCGCGACCGCTTGCGACAAGCTGACAACCAACTCGTCCCCAACCTTCAATCGCTTGAGATTCTCCGGATCCCTGGCCTTGACCGTTTCGACCGCTCCGTCCGGACCCTTCACCGTCACAGTCCCGTTTTTCCCGTCGATCTTGACGACGGAGACAACTATCTGCATTTCGCGAGCGCCCATAGCGCCTGGAATCTGGCCGGGTTCCGCAGTCGCTATCCCTTCCTTCACCGAAGCGCGCGGCACCATTTCGCCGGGCTTTTTCTTGCGAATCGTCGCGACCTCGTAGTAGCGCACGACGACAGGTTCGCCAACTTTTGCCGCTTGAAGGTTGTACGGATTCTCAACCTTGAGGACCACTTTCCGTCCCCTCGGCCCCTCCAACGTCACCAACCGCTTTGCCTTGTCGACCGCCGTTATCTTCCCGTGGACGGTTATCAGCGTTGCCCTGCGCACCGATTCCGGTTGCGGCGGGGCGCCGCCCGGCTGCGCGAATGCGGCAGAACCATGTCCCAGTGCGAGCACGACCACCGCTGAGAGGAGAATAATCCGCCGTGTAAACACTGTCGGCCTCCTTTGCGATTGATGCACGATTGGAAGAATCCCTGACCAGTCGATTCCGCTCATAAAACGGTTATCACAACGTCGATGACCACGAAGTTGGACCTTAGTCCCATATGGACATCGCCGCTCGTGGCCCGCCTCCCTCACGAACGGAGCCATCGCCAACCGACGCTAGAGCGGCCTATTCGTTGAAGCAATCCACGACAGCGGCGAGACAAGACCCACACGGCCGTGTGTCCTGTTGCACCGGAGCAACGGATTGAGGCTCCGCTGCGCGAGTTCTGGCCAGTCGAGAAGAAAATCCTCAAGAGTTGCCGGTATTGGGCAGGCGGCACGCAAGATGCTCGCCCCAGTCCGGCAATACGTCATGAAAACATGAAGTTCTCCCCGGATGGGTCCTGCGCGAAGCCCAGGTTGACCCGGCGCAGACTTCCCTGTTCAGCGTCGGGCCCGCGCCGCAACCGCAAACGACGCCGCGAGGAGGGCTTTCATGTGGAAGGGAGATATCGATGGCGCTTTTCAGCAATGAAGCCGAGAAGACCGAAAAGAACGGCCGACCTCAAATAGTCCCCAACCTGCAATCGGCGCCTGTTACTCCTCAGCCTTCCCCGATAGCCCCTGCAACGGCTGAGCGAGAACTTGATCGCAAGGATTCATCCGCCTGCGCCTACCTGGACCAGAGCGCGAAAGTAAACGGTAAGTTGTTCTTTGATGGTGCCGCGCGGATCGATGGTCAGGTTGAAGGTGAGATCAGTGCGAAAGACCTGACTATTGGAGAAACCGCCCAGATAACTGCCGTGATTACCGCCGCGTCGGTGATCATCGCAGGAAACGTGAAGGGCGAAATCAAGGCCAGCCAGAGGTTGGAGATCCGTCCCACGGCGAGGATCTCGGGCGAAATAAGCACCCCGAAACTGGCTATGCATGAAGGCGCGGTATTCGACGGGCGGTGCACGATGCAGCCCGACGGGGCGCGCGAGAATCGCGAAATCTCCGCGCTTCGCAGGGACAAACAGGCCGCGCAGGGCGACGGCCGCGCGGTGAATTCGTAGGCGCGGCTTCGACGAGGCAACAGGCACACGGGCGCGGGCCTGAAAGCGCCGCCAGATGAACGGCAGTTGGAAGGACGGCGCGGCGGTTGACGCTCTACTCTCCCGAAGCCGCCACTGGGATTTTCGCGAGGCTGCTCGAGGCGACCCGCGCCGCCGCTTCTCTGAGCCTCTTGCGGTTGAATTCGATCACTGTCAGCGAAGGCCCGCTTAGGCTTTGTTGCGAAGAACGCTTCCGGGGCGAGTCTTGGCGATAAGGCGAATAAATGTGAACCGCATATTGTCTGTAGCGCGCGAGTGAGGGCGCTATCGCGTCGTACGGGCTGTACACTCCGACACCGACGAGTCCCTGTTGCGTTGGGCCAAGCCACACCCCGCAGAAGTACCGCGGGTCATTCCGTGGAAGGTCGGTATTCACAATCGACCACCCCGCCGATGTCGGCCCTGTCAGCCATTGCGCGGGTAACAATCCATGACCCTGCGCCTGGAGGGGTGTGAGTGACGACAGGCTTCGGCCTTGCGCGAGCCATCGATCGGCGGCAAGGACCAGAGTGTCGAGGAGAGTGCCGATCGCGCGCCGGCGCATGTCGTTGGCCGTCACCGTAAGGTACGGGTTGGTTGTGCTCTGCGCCACGCGATAAAGCGCGACTCCTCCGACACGGCGCGGCTCGACTCCCAGAGATGAGAGCAGCCGGTTCCACGAAGTCGCATCCGGATCCCGATCGCTGACGATTACGGCCTTCACACCGTGATGCGCGATAAAGGCGGCGAGCTGAGCACCCGGATCGGGCAGATAAGTAGCGGCTAGGAAAGCAGGGTAGATGGGCCAATCAGAGAAACTGGAGGGCACTGCCGCGGTATATCCGCCTGCCATCCGAAAATGCATACCGCATTGCGCCTGCCACATCATGCTGTTACCGCGAATCCCAAAAGGCAGTACCAACACCGTCTCTCCCGTGCCTAGGTCGTGCGCGCACATCGACGCGGTGAAGAAGCTCGGGGTGTTATCCGGAACGACCCAGAACGCGGACGCCGGATTGGGAAACGTGGATAATATCAGCAGCCCCGCGACCACGGTCCGTGCGGCCCGACGCGCCGATGCGAGCCAGTTTGAAGCGATCACGCTGAGCGCCAGGAACGAGAACATCATGAAACGTGCCGGCAGTGCCTTATTCAGAACCGGCAGAAGGGGAAGAATTTTCCCCGGCAAGCCGCCCCAGTCAACGCCGTCGATATGCAGACGAGGTCCCAACGCCAGCACGCTGACGACTATGAATGAATCGACCAGTATTTTTCCAAGCGGCTCGCGCCAATGATACCATGCGTAAGACGCGGCGACCGCCAGCACGGGCAACCCTACGTATGCGTCTACCTCCGCCATGCCGTATGTCGAGAAAGGTGCGGCCAGAGCTTGAATATGCGAGAGGCTACCGATCGCACACGTCGGCGTCGGAACGATGAAGTTGAGCAGATCGGCGGAGTAAGCCGTCAGCGACCATAGCGGACCGGATGGCCACTCATTTCCGAGCATGCCGTAGATGTAGGGGCTGACTATCAGCAGCGAAAATCCATAGGCGAGCGCGACTGGTATCAAAAGTGCGTTCAGCCGAGAGCGAATCTCGCGGGGCGCAAATGAATAGCCAAGCAGAGCTATCAGGGCGCCGGCTGCGGTCATTGTTGCGAAAACTTCGACTGAGATCAGAAACTGCCCGACCAGGATCACAGTCAGACCAGCCACCAAGGT
>JAJYMR010000408.1 GCA_021786815.1 Deltaproteobacteria bacterium | reverse complement strand
ATCGAAACCGGCGCAGATTCGATGCTCACCGAAAAGCCGTGGGGACTCGACCTTGTCCGGCGCGTCGGGCTCGAACCGGAGCTGATCCCGACGCGCGAGGAGTTCCGCAAGACCTACGTGGTCCGCGCTGGGAGGCTGGTTGAAATTCCGGCCGGCTTCACGCTGCTCGCACCAACGCGCGTGGGCCCAATCCTGAGAAGCCCGCTTTTCTCGCCGCTCGCAAAGCTGCGGATGGGACTGGAAATGTTCATCCCGGCGCGCCGTGGCGACGAGGACGAAAGTCTGGGCTCGTTCGTCAGGCGACGCTTCGGACGCGAGGTGCTGGAGCGCGTGGCGCAACCGCTCGCGGGCGGAATCTACACCGCCGATCCGGAAAAGCTCAGCCTGAAGGCCACGATGCCGCGATTTCTCGAGATGGAGCGCCGCTACGGTAGCGTGATACGCGGGATGCGCGCCGCGGAATCCGCACGGGCCGCGCGCGGCCCAGGTGTCAGCGGCGCGCGATGGAGCCTGTTCGTCAGCTTTCGCACCGGGATGGAAGCGCTTGCCGAAGCGCTGGTCTCGCGTCTCGAAAGCTCGGTTAAGCCGAGCGCCGAAGTCTCCGCGCTCACGCGGGAAGCCGACGGATGGCTCGTCGAACTCGCGGACGGCGAGAAGCTTCGCGCCGACGCGGTGATTATCGCCGCGCCGTCCCATGTTGCGGCGCGCCTTCTCGGCCCGATCCATCCCGAGCTGGCCGATATCCTTGCGCGGATCGAGTACTCCTCCGCCGCAACCGTCAATCTCGCCTATCGCAACAAGGATTTTCCGCGACCGCCCGATTCGTTCGGCTTCGTCGTACCGGTGGCCGAACGGCGAAAGATAATCGCGGGCAGCTTTTCGAGTCTCAAGTACGAAGGGCGCGCGCCCGAGGGCTTCATCCTTGCCCGCGCGTTCCTCGGCGGCGTGCTGCAGAGCGCGATGATGGATCTCTCGGACGAAGAGATGATCGCCGCGGCTCGCGACGAATTCCGCGCCCTATGCGGCGTCGAGGCGGCGCCGATTCTTACCGAGGTCCGGCGATGGCCGCGCGCGATGCCGCAGTACGACGTCGGCCATCTGGAACGCGCCGACATGATCGACCGGCTCGTCAGTTCGATAGGCGGGCTTGGGCTTGCGGGCTCGGCCTATCGAGGGGTTGGAGTTCCCGATTGCGTGCACGGCGCGGAGCAGGCTGCCGAGAGCATCTTTGCGCGGCTGACGGAACGCGCGTGAGCGGACAATCCTGGAGAGCGCGATGGAACCAGGGCGCGAGGACTCGCAAACGGCGCGGGTTATCGCCCATGCCGACATGGACGCGTTCTACGCGTCGGTCGAACAACTCGACAACCCAGCGCTGCGCGGCCTTCCGGTAATAGTCGGCGGCAGGAGCAACCGCGGCGTCGTGACGTCCGCTTCCTACGAGGCGCGCCGATACGGCGTGCGCTCCGCGATGCCAACGGTGGAAGCGCGCCGTCTCTGTCGCAACGGCCTGTTCGTTCCCGGACGGATGGATCGTTACGTCGAAGTCTCGCGCGCAGTGCGCTCGGTCTTCGAGAGCTTCAGCCCCGTGGTCGAGCCGCTTTCGCTCGACGAAGCCTTTATCGACCTGACCGGAAGCGAGCGCCTGCTCGGCCCGCCGCTCGAGGCCGGGCGCGCGCTGAAGCGCCGGATGCGCGAGGAAACCGGACTCGTCGTCTCGGTCGGAATCGCGTCAACCAAGATGGTGGCGAAGATACTGAGCGACATGTCGAAACCCGACGGCCTGCTCTATCTCGGCGCCGAATACGTGACGGAATTCCTCGCCCCGCTCCCGGTCGAGCGATTATGGGGCGTCGGACGAGTGACGCTCCAGAAGATGCGCGCGGCGGGCATCCATACGATCAGCCAGCTTGCCGCGTCCGATCCCGCCCGGCTCAAGGCGAACTTCGGATCGTTCGGCGCTCATCTGCGCGAGCTTGCGAGCGGAATCGACCCGCGCCCGGTGATACCCGACTGGCAACGCAAATCGTACGGCGAGGAAAGCACTTTCGAGCGCGATCTCGAACGCACGAGCCTCGAACTGAGACGCATCCTGATCGCCCACGGTGAGGCGCTCGGCCGCCGTCTCCGTGGCGACCACGTGCGTGCGCGCACTGTTACGCTGAAGCTCAAGCTCGCGCGGCCGCTCGGCGAAGGCCGCTACCCGGTTCTGACGCGGAGCTTCTCGCTCGAACGTCCTACAGACGACGGCGCTGAAATCTCGAACGTCGCAGTCGCCCTGCTCGATCGCGTGAACGAGCCAGACCGTATCCGGCTCGCCGGAATCCACGTGCACAATCTCGAACGCGCGGAGCCGCGCCAGATGGGGTTGTTCGAGGCGTCGGCGCAAGCGCACGACTCGAAGCGCGAGCGGCTGAACCAGGCGCTCGACTCGCTCGCAAAACGCTTCGGCGAAGAAGCCGTCACGCGCGGACTCGCAAGAGCCGAGCGCGCCGCCCCAACGCGGCGTGAGAAGTAGCTCGCGTCGGCGCGCAAGTTTCTCTTGTCATTCTGCCTCCCCTTGTGTCGCCCTGTCTCGGCTTTTTGTCATCCTGAGCGCAGCGAGTCTGCGAGCGGAGTCGAAGGATCTCATGCCACCCAAACTCCAGTGGAACGAGATTCTTCGCTCCGGCAGCCTTCGCTCAGAATGACGGAATCCCCCGACCCGCGTTCAGTTGCGCGGGAACATTTTTTTCTCCTGCCCCCGCGTTTTGTTGTGAGGGAAGGCCGGGAAGGGGGTTCTGCGCTATGCGCGCCCGGAAATACGGCAGAGCGAGGCTCGACTCCCTCAGATTACGTCGTTGCAGGTTCTGAGAAAGCCGCATCGAAGGCACACGTACTTGCAATGCCCCATCGGCTTCATCGCCGAGCCGCACGCGTCGCATAGCGCGCCTTCATCGCGATGGCGGCCTGACGCGTCACGATCCTCGCGCGCTTCGACAGAATCCACGCCGTCCTTCGCCATCGCCGTCTCCCTCCCCGTCGAGAATGAATAGCCGAGCCGCCGGGCATTTGCGAGAAACCGCGCGACGCGGTTTCCACAGCCACCCGTGGGCACGGCTTATTCGCGTTGACCGTTACGAAGGCCCTGTGCGAAGTTTCTTTCTCCGATTCAAACCTCTGCATGAGCAGCCCGGGTCGCCGCTTCGCACGATGGCCGGGCGAGGAGAACGCTCATGGAAACTGCCCAGGACTACTATCGCGGACATGGAATGATGACCGCGCCGGGCGCGAACGCCGCCGCGCTTGCCGAGATGCCCCGGGATATCGCCTCGCTGTGCAAGGCGGTTCAGGGCGTGCTGATTCATCGCGATATCGCGCCGTTCCTGTACGATCTCAAGCTCTCCGACGAACAGCGCGACGCCGCCAATATCCGCCCGGCGACTGAGATGCTCTCGGTAATCGCCAATCTCGACGGTCGGCCCCTGACCGAACCGCGCGAACCGGCCCGCAGGATGCCGTGCGTGTGCCGCCATTTCACCACGATGCTCGTCGCCGCACTCCGCGAGCAGGGTGTGCCCGCGCGGGCTCGATGCGGTTTCGGCGCGTACTTCAATCCAGGCCGCTTCGAGGACCATTGGGTCGCCGAGTACTGGAACGCCGCGCAGAAGCGATGGATCCTGGTCGACGCGCAACTCGACGCGATTCAGCGAACCGCGTTCAGGCTCGATTTCGATCCGCTCGACGTTCCGCACGATCGCTTCATTATCGCCGGCGACGCGTGGCGGATGTGCCGCGCAGGGCGCGCGGATCCCAACCGCTTCGGCCTTTCGTTGATCAACGAGCAGGGCCTGTGGTGGGTTGCCGCAAACCTCATCCGCGATCTTGCGTCGCTGAACCGGATGGAGATGCAGCCGTGGGACGTGTGGGGGATGATGCCGGAGCCTGCGGATGAACTGAGCGCCGAGGAAACCGGCCTGCTTGACGGCGTGGCCGATCTGACGTTGACGGGTGACGAGACATTGCCCGAACTTCGCGAAATTTATCGCGATCCGCGCCTCAGCGTGCCCGCGGTCGTCTTCAATGCCAACCGGCGCGTCCGGGAGTCGATCGTAAGCTGATCCGAGCCCCGGCGTGATCTCGTTATTTCGCGCTTGGCGGTCGCGAGCCGTTTGCGAGAAGACTCGCGGTGCGCTTTTCTTGACAGGCGGCGTCGCCCAAACGCGGCGGATGCGATTGGCGCCATATCGGGCGGGGCGGCGATACCGTCCTGAACGGAGGCCGTCCACGGCCGGCGCTCTTGACTGAGCCTTGAATTTGAGGCTTTTCAAGAATGCTCGTCAGGAGAGGAGCAGAAACTGATGGTAAAGGTTGCGAACATCCTCTATGCCACGGATTTTTCCAGGCACGCGGACCGGGCGCTGGAATACGCCACGTCGCTTGCCCGCCTGTATCAATCCAAGCTCTACATGGTGCATGTGATAAGGAATCCGGCCGACAAGATATACGGCACGCTGCACGGCGATTATCACGGGCTTATCGCGGGTGCTCGCGCGAAAGCGGCCGAGCTGATGAGCCGTTACGACGAGTCCGTCAAGGACCTGAATCACGAAGCGCTTCTCAAGGAAGGCGATCCGGTTTACGAAATCCTGCGAGTAATCGACGAAAAGCAGGTCGATCTCGTAGTCATGGGATCGCACGGCGAAGGCCCGCTCGAGCATCTGCTGATGGGCAGCACGTGCGACAAGGTGGTGCGCAGTGCGCCCTGCCCGGTCCTGGTGGTGCGCCTGCCGCGCAAGTAACGGAACTTTCCCGCCACGCCGCCGGGCCGCGACCTGAACCCGTCGCGCCCGGCGGCCCACGCGGACCGGCGCTCGGCACGCGCCCGCTTGGACAGCCCGCGCCGTTGTCGGATAATACTGTTTCCGAATCCCGACAGTTGAGGTGGCACGTCCCTCGCGATGGCGGCTGAGACCCTTTTCGAGAAAATCTGGAACAACCACGTCGTGGTCGAGAAGCCCGGCGAACCCGCCCTGCTGTACATCGACCTGCATCTGATTCACGAGGTTACGTCTCCACAGGCGTTCGAGGCGCTGCGCAACAGCGGGCG
>JAJYMR010000249.1 GCA_021786815.1 Deltaproteobacteria bacterium | reverse complement strand
GCGAGGATTGCCGCCACTCTAAATTCAACACGCTTCAGGACATTGCCGAGCATAGTGGACACTCCTAAGCCAAAAAGATTTGCAGCGGTTCCACTCCAAGGCCACAACTGGGTGGTTGAGGTGTCCATGGAACAGTATCAGCTCCCCCGCCGTGCCGCCCTCGCGAAGATCGCGCTTGGCCCTGCCAACTACACGACGAGTTCTGTCCGCATCTCGACGGAAGGTATAGCCTACATGGGCTTGAGTCCATTTAAGTTTCTACCTGCGGGTATTGACGCCAACCTGTTCAGGCCGCGCGTGCGATTGTTAACTGATAGTGAGGTGTTCTCGACGCTATATCGAGCCGCGGGGTTTGAGCCCAAGCCTTCGGACAAAGGCAACTATCACAGAGAGGTTGTGCGTATCTTCGATGGACTTGAAGGTGCCGCCAAGTTTTTCGGAAGTCAAGTTGGGTCGGGCCTCTTATCTCAGTATCTGCTGAAAGAGCCGAGCGCTTCCGGCCAAGGCGTGCTCCTCAACAATGATCGACGCTATCTTGATTTCGCTGCAATCGCGGCCGCGAGTCATTGCTATGGTGCCGAAACGGTTGCTCTTATCGACGACCTCATCGCGCTGGGAGTGCTCTCACGTGGGCTCGTGCTTAAATGCGGGCGTTGCTCCTATTCGGCTTGGTACCACGTGGCCGACGTCACCCAAGAGTTTGCCTGCGCCAGATGTCGGCAGACACAGCAATATAAACACGAGCACTGGCGCGATCCCAACGAGCCTAGCTGGTACTATGATCTGAACGAGGTGGTTTATCAGTTCTATTCACATAATGGCTTGGTGCCAATGCTCTCGCTACTGGCGCTTAGCAAGCGAGGAAAGGAAAGCCTGTTGTATATACCCGAAACGCGCCTAGATGGTGGAGCGATCGGCAGCGGGAAAGAGATAGACTTTACGGTCTCGATAGATGGCGACTTGTGCCTAGGAGAGGCTACGGTGAGTTCGGCCCTCGGTCAGACAGCGACGGAGGAGACAAAGCGGCTAGCCGATCTCAGGAAGCTCTGCGAGGCTATGGGAGCCAACGCTGTCGTTCTAAGTACTCTCAGCGGTGCCTGGAGCAAGCAGACCACGGCGCGAGCGGGAAGCGAATTTGCGTCGAGTCGGGTGCAAGTCATTTTCTTGACGAAAGCTGACCTTCCGAATTTTCAAGAATGGGAGCGGGTTACATAAACTCATGGGGAAACTCGCCGGGAGGGGCCCGCCACCGCGATCATTCCCACCATCCTAGGTCACTTGTGCCAGGCAGTCTCCATTACCTCGCCCGCCGCTGGGCGAGTCACGGAGCATATCGGCATTGCCGCGGCCAACTCCGCGTCGGTCTCGGCGGGCATCTCCGCGTGTTTCCCGCTAGAAGGCGGGGCGCGACGCTAGCCCGGAAACCGCGAATCCTCGCTACGGCTTCAGCAGCACCTTGATCGCCCCTTCGGCGTGGCCGTCGAAGATCTGGTAGCCGCGCGGAGGCTCAGACAGCGGTATCGAACTTCCGAAGCCCCCGCAGAGCGATGAATTCCCGAACCCGGCGGCGTGTGCTCAGGCGGCCGCGCTGCTGACCAGCCACATCGCACCGGGCAGGCGCACGCTCGCGCCGTCCACATGCGCTGCCAGCGCCTCGCGGATGGACGCGACGGCCGCTGTAACGACCTCCGCCGGTTGTCCGCGCAGCCAACTGTTGACGACGCCGATTTGGGTCGACTGAACCACAGCCTCCTCCAGCCCGCGCCCTGCCGCGATGTCGAGATCGAGGTCGAGCTTGTCGAGCCGCGGCGGAGCCCAGCCGGCTGCGGTGAGCACATCGGAAACGCGCTGCGCATCGGCGAAGGCGAACATTCCGGGGGCCTGCGGGTTCGCCTTCGGCCGTGGGGGCACGTGGGGAGCGACCGCGCGCATCGGCACCTCCATCCACGGGTTTTCGGTAAGCGGCCGCCAGCACACGAACGCCATCCGCGCGCCAGGGCTGGCCGCGCGGCGGATGTGGGCGAAGGCCGCCACCGGGTCGCCGAAGAACATCACGCCGAAGCTCGACGTCAGCAAATCGAATCCGTCCAGCGCCGCCGTGGCGGCGTCGGCCTGCATCCAATCGACATTGGCGATGCCGGCTGCCTCGGCGCGCGCTTTTCCTTCGGCCAGCATCGGCGCGGAAATGTCCACCGCCGCTACGTGGCCGGTTGGGCCGACGGCGCGTGCAAGCTCCAGCGTGATCGCGCCGCAGCCGCATCCGATGTCCAGCACCCGCTCGCCGGCGCGCGGCGCGGCAAGCGCGAGTAATGCCTGCGACACGGGCGCCAGGCTGATGTCGGTGTGCTGTTGCCGCGCGACCCAGGTATGGCCGCCCGGCCCGTTCCAGAAGGCAAGCTGATCGGCGTTGGATTGCGTGGGGTCGGCCATGAGCGTTCTCCAGTCGAGCTAACGGTTGCACCATTGCCGAGCAGGTGGCAAGCGGGTGCCGCGGCGACCCTTTCTCGACCGACATGACGGGGCCATCCGACGCTCCGGCGGACAGCGTAACCGCGCGAGCTGAGGCGTGGCTGGTCGCCCCTACGGCTTCAGCAGCACTTTGGTGGCGCCTTCGGTGTGGCCGTCGAAGATCTGGTAGCCGCGCGGAGCCTCGGAGAGCGGCAGCACGTGACTCACGATCGGCCGCGGATCGAGCCTGCCCTTTTCAATCAATCGCGCCAGATGCGGAATATGGCTTCGGATATTCGCAAGCCCGATCCGGAACGTGATATCGCGCATGAAGGCCACGCTGATCGGGAAGTTGTAGGTCGGATCGCCCGGCACGCCCACCATCGAGACCGTTCCGCCACCGCGCACGTTGGCAAACGCCGCGTCGAGCGGCGGCGCCGAGCCGACAGCCTCGATACATACGTCCGCGCCGCGCCCGTTGGTCGCGTCGAGAATCTTCTGGTTCGCCTCGCCAACATCAACCGCGACCGCGCCGAGCTTGCGCGCCAGCTCGCGCCGGTACGGCAGGCCGTCAACCGCGATTATCTCCGCGGGCCCGAACAGCCCGGCCGTCATCACCGCGCATAGGCCAACGGGACCGCATCCGAAAACCGCGACCGTATCACCCGGGCGGATATCGCCGTTGAGCGCGCCGAAGAATCCCGTCGGCAGGATATCGGCGAGGAAGGCCGCGCGGTCGTCGTCCACGCTTTCGGGCAGCGCGTAACAGGTGTAGTCGGCGAACGGAACACAGATCGCCTCGGCCTGCGCGCCGCCGACCTCGCCCAGCGTTCCGGCGAAGTTGCGCCCGAAGCCGAACGTCGCGGAGCCGGTTTCGGAGCATTGCGAGACCTGTCCGCGCCGGCAATAGAAGCAATTGCCGCATGCGGGACAGGCGGCGATAACCACGCGCTGGCCCTTCTTGAGCCGGATCACGGCCGGGCCGGTCTCCTCGACGATTCCGACGCACTCATGCCCGATGACGAAGCCGGGTTGAACCGGCATCCCTCCGTGGTACGGATGCAGGTCGGAGCCGCAAATCGCGGCGCGGGTGATTCGGATGATCGCGTCGGTGGGCGATTTGATCCTGGGATCGGGAACGTTCTCGACGCGCACGTCGTGGGGTCCGTGAAATACCGCAGCCTTCATCTTGCAACTCTCCTTGCGGCGCACCTTGCCCGAATCATCCGTACCGGGCGCGCGCGCATCATCGCACAGCCATGCCCGGTTTGCTAAGGGCGCGAGCGCCGTGATAGCCGGATTGCGATTTCGGAGAGAGACTCGATTCGAAGGCGTCGGAAAAATTTCCGTATCGCCGGTCGGAGGTCGCCAGGATGCCGCCGACGGTCGGAGCGGCGCGATAGCCGACGCATCGCACGGGCCGTGTCGGCGAAGCGTGTTTTCAGTCGGCAGGCGATCTTCGGCTGGCCAAAAAAATCAGGGCCAGACGGAATCATCCGTCCGGCCCGTAGCCAACCGGGAAAAGGGGGGCAAACCCCGGCCAGCAAGATTATTTTACTTAAGTCGAGCCCTGTTGCAAACGCCTGATCGCAGTCTTTTCGACACGTCGTCTGACTTGAGTCTGGTCAATTCTATTGGTTTCTTTTGCCCTAAAAGATGCCTAAATTACGCGAAATCCCGACAAGTTGTATAATTTCCGCTCAAGCACCGCCCCCGATGGCGGGAAGAAAATGAATCTCACTTTCCTGCCCGACCGGCTCCATCAGACCGCCCGTCGCAATCTCGCCGTCGATTGAAACCGCAATCGACGGCTTGAGGTCGTCGTCCTCGAGCAGGTGCGCGCGGATTCCCGGAAACTGACGTTCCAGGTCGGCGATTACCTGGCGAAGATTGCGCCCGGTCACGCCGACCCGTTCCTGACCGCCGGTCAGTCCACGGAGCAATGAAGGGATGATCGCGGTTGCCATGCAAACAAAAAGGCCGGGCCACTGCGACCCGGCCTTGCTATCTGACGGTTATCAATCCGCCGCGGCGGCGGCAGCCTGATGCTCCGGCTCGCGCACGCGGCCGCGCTCACTCATCGCCTTGAGCAGACGCGGCGGCGACATCGGCAGCTCTTTCATCCTGACGCCCACCGCGCGGTAAATCGCATTGGCGACCGCTGCCGGCGGCGGCACGATCGACACCTCGCCGACGCCACGGACGCCGAGCGGATGGCCCGGGTTGGGCACCTCGACGATTATCGTTTCGATCATCGGCAGGTCGAGGCAGGTCGGCATCCGGTAGTCGAGCAGTCCGATGTTACGCAGATGCCCCTGGGCGTCGTAAACATACTCCTCGTTCAGCGCCCATCCGATACCCTGCGCGGTGCCGCCCTGCATCTGGCCCTCGACGTAGGCGGGATGGATCGCCTTGCCCGCGTCCTGCGCGACGGTGCATCGCAGGATCTCCACCTTCCCCGTGTCGGGATCGACCTCGACGTCAATGCAGGCCGTGGCGAAACCGGGTCCCACTCCGCGCGCGTTGACGGTCGCGCGGCCGGTGATCGGTCCTCCCGTTCGCGCAAGCCGTTTGGCGATCTCCTTGATCGTCATCGGAGCAACGCCGTTGCCCTTGGCGTGGAGCGAGCCGTCGCGCAGCTCG
>JAJYMR010000335.1 GCA_021786815.1 Deltaproteobacteria bacterium | reverse complement strand
CTCCTTACCCGTGCCCCTGCCAGTCTTGCCCATGGCGGCGTCCTCCTCCAATTGCAACCCGATCTTCCGATCGGGCGAGGATTGCCGCCACTCTAAATTCAACACGCTTCAGGACATTGCCCGAACACATCCATCAGCCGACTCAAGTGAAGAAGCTCGCTGGCGTAAGTCTTTGTGGCGAGGTCGTCTTTGAGGCTTTCGACGACAAAGTCGAGAGGGGTACCGATCGCTGCAACGATGCCAAAAACGAGTTCTGCGCGCGCTTCAGAGTCCACGCAAACGGTGCTAACACATCGTCGACTCGATGAACAATAACGCCGGCACTGCCGAGGCGAGCGCGCTTTGGCAACCGGAGGCGGGGCCGACGTGCAATCGAGGCAGTCGCAACCCGCCGCAGCAGAGCCGGGCCGGGTACCGCCTGCTTGTACTCGGGCGTCTACTCGGAATCAGGAAGCTCCCTCTGCATTAACCGCCGACGCTTCCCGATGATCTTGCTCGTCCCGCGTCCCAGAGGGCCGTGGACCTTTGTCCGCCGGACTCGTGGAGTACACTGCTTCAGCAACGTAATGTGGGTGGTCACGGAACGAGGCACGGAACCCAAAAACAATCCTGCACAAGCGGTGAAAGTGTTTTGATTTCCTGGTGGAGCTGAACGGGATCGAACCGTCGACCTCCTGAATGCCATTCAGGCGCTCTCCCAAACTGAGCTACAGCCCCACCGTTCGGAAGGGATTTTCAGCTAATCCCATGAAAGCCCCTGAGTCAATCCGCGTAGCCTGAACCGTCCGCCCGAACCGCGAAATTCCCCAACCCGGTCGTTTCACCTGCACGGAGATTTCTCTTTGAAGGCCCTCACCCGCCGCTTCGCGGCGTCCTCTCCCGACATGGGCGAGGGAGAAGAAAAGCGTGAGCGTCGAGCGCTCACTCGCGTGTCGCGCGCCCGAGCATCTCCTTGGCGGCGCGGCGGAATTTCTCGGTAATCTCCGCGCCGGCGAGCATCCGCGCGATCTCCTCCACGCGTTCGGCGTCCTCCAGGCGGCGCGTCCGGCTTCGGGTCGAGCCGCGCAGCTCCTCTTTTTCGACCATGAAATGGCGGTCGGCGAAGGCCGCTATCTGCGGCAGATGGGTCACGCAGAGGATCTGATGGTAGCGCGCGAGTTCCTTCAGCTTCCGGCCCACGACCTGCGCGATCTCGCCGCCGATTCCCGCGTCGACCTCGTCGAAGATCATCGTGGCCACGCCGCGGCGCTGCGCCTCCAGGCGCTTCAGCGCGAGCATCACGCGCGACAGCTCTCCGCCCGAGGCGATTCGCGCAAGCGGCATCGGCGGCTGCCCCAGGTTGGGCGAAAGATGGAACTCGACCGTGTCCATCCCGGACGGCCCGAGCGCGACACCGCCCACGTCGAACCCGCCATCGCCCGCGCCGAGCGGCGAAAGCCGCGGCTCGAACACCGCGCTTCGCATCCCGAGCGTGCGCAGTTCGGCCTCCATCCTGCGCTTCAGCTCGGTGGCGCCGGATACGCGAGCGGCGCTCAGTTCCTTTGCGACGGCAGCAAGTTCGTCGAGAACGCCGGCGAGTTCGGAGTCGGCTGCGGCCTTCAAGTCCGCGACGCCTTCGACCTCGGCCAGCTCCGTGCGCGATTTCTCAAGCGTTCGGAGCGCTTCCTCGATACTGCCGCCGTACTTGCGCTTGATACGCGAGAGTTCCTGGATACGGCCCTCGACCTGTTCGAGGCGCGCGGGGTCGGCTTCGATTCGTCCGGCGTAGGCGCCGAGCGCGCGTGCCGCCTCTTCGAGGTTGGCGCGCGCCGAGCGCAGCATCTCGAGCGGTTCGGCCAGTTTCGCGTCCAGTTCCGCGGCCTCGGAAAGCCGCGTCTCGGCCCGCGCGATAATATCCAGCGCGGAGCCTTCCGCGCCGTAGAGCATCTCCTCGGACTCGCTGGCGGCCGCGCCCAGGCGGGCAGCGTTGGCGAGCACGGTGCGCTCGGCCGCAAGCGCCTCGTCCTCGCCCGCGACGAGCGCGGCGCGTTCGAGTTCGGCGACGCGGAAGCGCGCGAGTTCGACGACGTTCTCGCGTTCGCGCTCCAGGCGCGCGAGTTCCTCGATGCGGGCTTTCAGTTCCTGGGCGCGCGCGTAAAGCTCGCGGTAACGGGTGAGCCGGCCTTCCAGGCCCGCGTAGCGATCGAGAATCGTCTCGTGGCTTTCCGCGCGAAGCAGCGATTGCTGCTCGTGCTGGCCGTAAACCTGCACCAGCGCCGAGCCCACGCGCGCAAGCGTCTGCACCGTGGCGAGTTCGCCGTCAAGGAGAACGCGGGAACGTCCGCCCTCGGCGATGACGCGCTTGATGAGAAGCTCGGATTGTTCGGCCGGACGCGGCTCGGGCGAGAGCGCGGGGATTGCGGCTTCGCCTTCGAAATGGAACAGGCCCTCGATAACGGCCTCGCGCGCGTCGGTCCGGATAAACTCGGGCGAGGCGCGTCCGCCGAGCAGGAGGCCAAGGGCGCTTAGGATTATCGTCTTGCCCGCGCCGGTTTCGCCGGTGAGGACGTTCAGGCCGGGACCGAATTCGAGCGCGGCCTCTTCGATAATCGCAAAGTTGCGGATCCTGAGCTCGACGAGCATCGCGCCCGCCTCCCCCCTAGCCCCACCTGAGCTTGTCGCGCCAGATCTCGAAGTACGCGTGAGTCGAGCGCACCAGCGCGACTGCGTACTTTCCGCGCCGGATACGGACCGTGTCGGCCTCGCTCAGTTTCTGCGAGTCCTGCCCGTCCATCGTGAGCATCGCGTCATGGTCCGAAACGTTGACCCGGACTTCGATTTCGAAACTGTCCGGCAGCACGACGGGCCGGTTGCTCAACGTATGCGGGCAGATTGGCGCAAGCACGATCACGCCGAGAGTTGGATAGATGATTGGCCCGCCGGCGCTCAGCGCGTAGGCGGTCGAGCCGGTCGGGGTCGCGACGATAAGCCCGTCGGCGCGATAGGTGCAGAAGGGCTTGCCGTCGGCGACGACTTCGAGCTGCATCATCCGGCCGAGCGGCCCCTTGTTAAGCACGACGTCGTTGAGCGCGCGAAACGCCTTCGCGCCGGAGGGCGAAGGCGCGCCGGAACGCTCGATCACGGCTTCGAGCGTGATGCGCCGGTCAACCTCGAACCGGCCCGCAATCACGCGGTCAAGCGTGTCCCTGGCTTCGTTGACGGTCACCTCGGTCAGGAAGCCGAGTCCGCCAAGGTTGATGCCGAGGATCGGAGTTTCGCGCGAGCCGATTCGCCGCGCGATATTGAGCAGCGTGCCGTCGCCGCCCGCGACCACGATAAGATCGGCGCGGCTGACGAGTTCGTCCTTGGAGACGGCTTCGGCGCCGATACGTTCGGCGAGGTCGGTTTCCGCGAGCGGTGCGCGCCGGTTCTCGCGAAGCCATTCGGCAAGCGACTTTGCGATAGCAATCGCCTCGGGACGGTCGCGCTTTACAACCATCCCGACTGACTCTATGGAACGCTTTGCCACCGCGTCACCCGCCATTATCATGCACGCCGGCGGGCGGCAACGCGAGTTCAGGACGCGCCCGCCTCCGCTTCGGTACCGGCCGCGCCACGGGCTAGGGCGAGGCCGCGGCGTGCTCGGGATGCGCCGCGGTACCTGCGGTCGAAGCCGGCCGGGATTGCCCGGAATAGACGATCGCGACGGCGTTGATATAGTAGCCGGTCATGTTTTCGCTGGTCTGATCGCGGCTCTCCTTGATAACGATTGCCTCCGCGCCAATTTCGCACGCCTTTTTCTTCACCGCGGGCATCACGTCCTTCTCGTGGCCGTAGACGTTTCCCAATCCCTCGATTATCGCGACCTGCCTGAACCTGGCGAGCGGCAGGGAACGGAGCACGGGCATATTGCAATCGGGACCTTTCGCGGGATTTCCCGAAGGCTCAATCGTCGCGACCGTGACCCGCGGCGGCAGCGAAACCACCTGAGCGCATCCGAGCGCCAGCACGATGAGGGCCGCGACAGCATAGAGAGGCGGAATTTTCCGGAGCACGCCTGATCATTAGACTCTCACAGGCATGCGCCGCAAGCGGCGGCAGTGGCTATGCGCCCTTCTCGACCGGCCGCGCCTTTCGTATAAAATCCGAGAGGCGCCGGCGCGGGGCGGCGCTCGACAACGAAAAAACGATGACTACCAAAGCGGCTTCATCCAAACGCCCGCTGCTGGGCGCGCACATGTCGATCGCGGGCCAGGTGGGCGAAGCCCTCATTCGCGGCAAATCGATTGGATGCGACTGTATCCAGATCTTCACCAAGTCGTCGCGCCAATGGAAAGCGAAGCCTTACAGCGAAGAGGACATCGCAACCTTCAAGCGCAATCAGCGCGAGACCGGAATCGAGAGCGTTATCGCCCACGACTCCTACCTTCTGAATCTCGGCGCGCCAAACGAGGAATTGCGCAAGAAGTCGGTCGCCGCGTTTATCGACGAACTGGAACGATGCGAAGCGCTGGGGGTTCCGTACCTGGTCGCGCATCCCGGCTCGCACGTGGGCTCGGGCGAGGAAAAGGGAATCGCGACGATCGCCAAATCCATCGGCGAAGCGCATCACGCGTGCAAGGGCTTCGCGGTCAAGGTCGCGCTCGAAATCACCGCCGGACAGGGCTCGAACCTCGGCTACAAGTTCGAGCAGATCGCGCAGATGATCGACGCCGCCAGGGAAGGCGATCGAATCAGGGTATGCTTCGACACGGAGCACGCCTTTGCCGCCGGCTACGAAATCACGACCGAGGAAGGCTACGAACGCACTTTCGCCGAACTGGACAAGTACGTCGGGTTGAAGCGCGTCGTCGCGTTCCATCTGAACGACTCGCTCAAGCCCTTCAACTCGCACGTCGACCGCCACGAGCATATCGGCAAGGGCCATATCGGCAAGGAAACCTTTCGCCGCCTGCTCCACGACTCGCGATTTTTCGGGCTTCCGATGTGCCTGGAGACCGATCCGGGACCCGACATGAAGGATATCGCGAAGGACCTTGAGACGCTGAGAAGCCTGCTCTGAGATCGGACTGATGCAGAAACGAATTCTAACCGGAGACCGGCCCACCGGACCGCTCCATCTGGGCCAT
>JAJYMR010000112.1 GCA_021786815.1 Deltaproteobacteria bacterium | reverse complement strand
TTGTGATCGGTACTGCATGCGAACCCGAGGCTCTGGTGGTCGGTTAAATAGTCCCCCTGCGCGAGACCTCTCGGGTAAATTCCTAACGCGATTATGGCCATCTGGATGCACTACTTTTGTGCGCAGCATTCCGAAGTGGGTTATGTATCTTTGATTATCGGTGGGCGATCTCGACTCACGAGAGGGCCAAATGAGTTTAAGCGTCGCGGCCCGCCGGTTTTTTTGGAATGACGTCGAGCGAACATCGAGCCGCCACACAGCAAATCCGCATTCTTCATTATCTGCCGAGCGATGCGCATGGCGGTGTCGAAGAGCACGCGCTTTCGATACTCGTCTCCATGCGCGACTTCGGGATTCGTCCGATTCTGGCCGCACCGGACGCCCTGGTGCGCAACATGTCTTCACAGCTTGTTGCTTTCGGAGTCGAAACGGTCCATGTCGAGCCGTTTTCTCCGTTCGATCTTCGCGCGCTGGCAAGGTTCGCCCGGATTATCAGAGCCGCGCGCCCCGACGTTGTGCATTGTCATATGTTTGCCGCGACTCTCAGGGCCGCGCCCGTCGCGCGACTGATGGGCGTGCGTGCGATCGTGGAAACATGCCACGGCCCCGAGGCCTGGCGATTCGGCAAGCCGCTGAAAGACCAGTTCTGGATTGACCGTCTTTTAACTGCTGGCTTCGTCGATCGCTATATCGCGGTCTCCGACGCCGCGGCATCTCATCTTCGCGAGCGCAAAGGGATTTCGCCCGGCAAAATCACGGTGATTCATAACGGACGCGACCTCGCGCACTTTCGTCCCGCCTGCGCGCCCGAGCGCGAACGAGCGCGCAAGGAACTCGGACTCGGCGACGAGCAGGCGATACTGGTCATGGGCCGGTTACATGAGCAGAAGGGCCACGCGTTCTTGCTGCAGGCCCTGCGTCTTATCATTCCGCATCGGCCCAGGCTGGTCGCACTCCTGGCCGGTGACGGTCCCTTGCGCGAGGAACTCGAAGGGCAAGCCAAAGCCGCGGGTATCGCCGAGCGGGTTCGTTTTCTCGGGTTTCGTTCCGACGCCCAGGGCCTTTTTGCGGCATGCGATCTGGTCGTGTTGCCATCGCTCTACGAAGGCCTGCCGCTGGTCGCGGTCGAGGCTCTCGCCGCGGCCCGTCCGATTGTCGCCACTGGCGTGGACGGCACGCCAGAGGTGGTAATCGACGGAAAAACGGGACTCCTGGTTCCACCCGCCGACCCGGCGGCGCTCGCACGCGCGATAGAGAGGATTCTCGACGACGAATCTCTGGGCTTGTGGCTTGCCACGAACGGCAGGGCGTGGGTCGAGCGCGAGTTCACGCTTAGGACCCAGATGGAAAAAACCGTTGCACTTTATCGCGACCTTGCGGCCCGCAAACCGCGGGTATCGCCGACGCCCGATTACGATATCGCGCGTAAAGGGTGCGCGGCTTCGGGAAAGGTATCGGAGTCGGCCGAATGACGACTACGCTGGAAATAATCTTCGCCGCTGGCTGCGCGCTGCTTGCCTACGCGTACTTCGTCTTTCCGCTCATCCTGATCCTGTTGGCGGCCGCGTCGCGTCCCGACACGGCTGACAAGTCCGCGGCGGGCGGCGCCGATTCGGCCGCATGGCCTTCGATTTCCGTGCTCGTCGCAGCATACAACGAGGAGGGGGTGATCGCCGAGAAAGTGCGCAACTTCCTTGCGAGCGATTATCCCGGTCCGAGCGAGATCATAATCGTCTCCGACGGCAGCACCGATCGAACCGCCGACGTGGTGCGCGAACTCGCCGGCGATCGGGTGCGGATGGTCGAACTCCCGGCGAGGAGCGGCAAGGGCGTTGCCATCAATACGGCCGTGCCGATGGCTCGCGGGGACCTTCTGGCCTTCACGGATGCGAACACTTTTTTTGCCGCCGATACGTTGCGCGAACTCGCACGCCCGTTCGCCGATCCGAGGATTGGGCTGGTTACAGGATGCACCCGCTACCCCGACGGTTCGCTCGGGTCGGCCTACCAGCGCTACGAGCAGATGCTCAAGCAACTGGAGTCGAAGATTGGAACTATCGCGACGGCCGACGGTGCGATCTATGCGATGCGCCGGCGGCTCTGGCGCGAGCACGACCCCGCCCTCATCAACGATTTCCTCCATCCGATGATGATCGGAAGCGAGGGCTTTGACGCGATCCTTGCGCCCGGCGCCGTATGCTTCGAGGAATTCGATATCGGCAACGAGTTTCGCAGGCAGGTGCGGATGGTTTCGCAGGCGGCGAGGGTGTACTTCGCGATGATGCCGGTGATGCTGCGAAGGGGCGCGTGGCGGTCCGCCTTCGTGGTGACCTCGCATAAGTTCCTGCGCTGGCTCACCGCCCTCATTCTCCTGCTGCTGCTCGGCACGACTATCGCGCTTGCGCCGTCCGGGCATTTCTATCAGAGCGCGCTTGCGAGCGAAGTGCTGTTCGCTCTGCTCGCGCTCGCGGGCGCTGTCGGGCTCTCGGCAGGCGGAGCGGCCACGCTGGCCTATCGGTTCGTCGAACTCACTTGGGCGCAAACGGTTGGACTATGGCAATTTTTCCGGGGACAGGTGCCGGTCGTCTGGCAGCCTCGCGGCTCGGAAGGGGACTGAACGCGCTCCTCAGCTCATAGGCAATAACGCGATTTTCTGGAATGCAATGGGTGTTCAATTGACAACTTGTACCGCGAGATACTTCGGAATCGAGAAGGCGGTGGCGGAACCGTCGGCGCTGCGACGGCTGGGCTATCGGCTGCTCGGTGAGATCCATATTCCCGGGAGAATCCGGCTTTATCATGTGCTGCGGGAAATCGCCGCGCTCGACATGCCTGAGCGCAACGTAACGATGCTCGACGCGGGAACCGGCCGGGGCGACCTGGCGCTGCATTTCGCGCGGCTCAGGCCCGGATGGACGCTGAAGGGCATCGACATCGAGCAGGACCGCGTTCAGCGATGCCGCAGCGCGGCGCGGGCTCTCGGACTTGCCAATGTGCAATTCGAGCTCGGTGACCTGACCAGGCTCGATGAGCGTTCGCGATACGACTTGATCGTAAACTGCGACGTGCTCGAACATATCCGCGACGACCGCAGTGCGGTCGAGTCGCTCGCTCGCGCGCTCAAGCCGGGCGGACGGCTGATTCTCACCTTTCCCTCCGTTCCGCAACGCCGTCATCTCAGGCTGGTTGCGTGGCGCGAGCGGCGAATCGGCTTCACGCCCGCGGATATCGGGCACGTGCGGCCCGGTTACAGTCCCGAGGGAATAAGCCGCCTGCTCAGCGAGGTGGGACTAGAGCCGACGAAGATTCGATGGACCTACGGGCCGTTCGGGACGCTTGCTCATGATCTGTTTTTCGTGATGGGCGACAGCAAGCCCAATCCTCTCGTTTTCGCGGCCTCACTGCCGTTTCTGCTCACGCTCAGCTTTCTCGAAAACCACACGCCGACAAGGCGCGGATGCGGTCTGCTGGTCGTCGCCAGGAAGCCCTGATGGAGTCCGAGGCCAATATCTTCGTCCTGATAGACGCGCTCGGATGGGAATGGGTCAAGTCGCATCCGTTCCTCGAATCGATCGCGCCCTATCGCCGGCGGCTTCGCAGCGTGCTCGGCTATAGCACGGCCGCGATACCGTCGATCCTGACGGGACTTTATCCCGAGCAGCACGGCCGCCTTACGCTTTTTCACGCGGCGAACGGCTCGTCTCCGTTCAAGCGTCTGTCGTGGGTTTGCGCGATGCCGCCGGCGCTGACCGAGAATCGCTACGTCCGGCACGCGGTCAAGCGGATAGCGCGGCGCGCGAACGGATTCGAGGGTTATTTCCAGCTCTACGGAGTGCCGCTTCGCTATCTGCCGAGCCTCGACATCTGCGAGAAGCGCGACATCTATCAACCCGGCGGAATCCCGGGAGTGAAATCGATATTCGATTCACTGACGGAGCATCGCGTGCCCTACGCGGCCTACTGCTACCATCAGGGCGACGACCGCACTCTCGCCGCGATGATGCGCCGCGAACTTAGCCGGCGTGAAAAGAAAGTATACTTTTTGTATCTGGCGCAGATCGACGCGTTTTTGCACGAGAACGCCGACAATCCCGCCGCCGTCGCGCGGTTTCTCGACGGTTACTCGGAGATGCTGTCCGAGCTGCACGCCGAGGCTGCGCGCAACTACGAGCGGGTGCGGCTTTGCGTGTTCGCGGATCACGGAATGGCGCCAACCGTCGCGACGCTCGACGTGAAGGCGATTCTCGAGGGTCTGCCGTTTTCGGCTCCGCGCGATTACCTGGTGCTGCTCGATTCGACGATGGCGCGCTTCTGGTTTTTCTCGCCGGGCGCGCGCGAGGCGGTCGTCGAGCGCCTTGCCCGGGAGCGCCGCGGACGCTGGCTCGGCGAGGAGGACCTCAGGTCGCTTCGGGCCTGGTTTCCCGACCGTCGCTACGGCGAGGAAATCTTCCTCACCGAGCAGGGCGTGGTGATTGCGCCGAGCTTCATGGGTGTCAACGCGGCCAAGGGGATGCACGGGTTTCATCCCGACGCGCCGCACTCCTACGCGGCGTTTATGTCGTCCGAGGAGGTGGGCAGCGACGTGCAGGAAATTACCGACGTTTGCTCCCTGATGTTAACAAGCGCTGGGGTAATCTCCGGAGCCCCCGTGCCTAGATGATGCAAAATCCTGACTTTCAGGTGAATTTTGACGTTCCAAAAGACTCGCAATGGCAGTAAATTCGGACGCACGGAGAACGTGCGATCCGTCATTTAAGGAGAGAACGGAATGCGTCGGACAAATCTGTTGGCCTCAATAGCATCGCTGGCGGCGGCGGGGTTTTTCATGCTCGCGTCGGCGGCCCACGCGGACACAATAACCCATTACACGTTCGGCAATACCGGGCAGAGCGTCACTCTGACGAACAACGGCAGCGGCGAATTCACCGCACAGCTCGGCAGCCTCTCAAACGGAACATACACGCTGTCCTCGGCGACCAGTGGCAATTCGGTCAACACAGAAAGCGGCGAAGCGAACGAGCTTTCTAACTTTACGATCAGCACGACCGGCACGATTGGCTTCAAAGCCAACAACGGGCAGGGCGTCTTCTACGCGGATTCCGGCTCCACTTCGACGTTGCAGATCACGGACGTAAGCGACGCGGATAACGATGCGTGGCCTGCCGCGACTGTGAC
>JAJYMR010000072.1 GCA_021786815.1 Deltaproteobacteria bacterium | reverse complement strand
CTGCTTGATTGCAGCGTCCATGATCCCCTCCGCGAACGGAGTGGTCATCTCGTTCAGTTCCTCGACCATTCTTGAGATAAGCTCGCGGTCGGTGCCTTGGGACGCGGCCTCCAGCCGGGCGGAGGCTTCGTCGAACTTCACGCGTTCCTCGGCGCTCACCAGATGACCCCACTCGCCAAGCTGCTTGCTCAGCGCACAGAGAATCTGGTGCGCATCGTTGCGAGCCACGGTGAGCAACCGCTCCTCCACATCCGCCTCGCCCAGGTCGATCGCCTCTTCGAGCATTCGCTCGATTTCCTCGTCCGTCAGGCCATAACTCGGCTTGACGTCGACCGAATGCTCGCGGCCGGTACGCTCGTCTTGCGCGCTAACATTTAGTATCCCGTTTGCATCGATGAGAAAAGTCACCGCGATACGCGGAAAACCGGCTGGCGCCGGTTCCAGCGGCCCGAGCTTGAACCTGGCCAGACTCCTGCAGTCCCTGGCCATCTCACGCTCGCCTTGAAGCACGTGAATGTCCACGTGGGTCTGGTTGTCCACGGCGGTCGTGAACTTCTCGGTCACGTTGGTCGGAATCGTGGTGTTGCGATGGATAATCCGCTCCATCACGCCGCCCACCGTCTCAAGCCCTAGCGAAAGCGGCACCACGTCGAGCAGCAGCATCTCGCGCTGCGCGCCCATCAGGACGCCCGCCTGAACCGCGGCGCCGAGCGCGACCACGTGATCCGGATCGAGCGAGCATAGCGGCTCGCGGCCGAAAAGCTCGGCGACCCTCCGGCGCACCAGCGGCATCCGCGTCGCTCCGCCCACCAGCACGACCGCATCGACCTCGCCGCGGCCAAGCCGCGCGTCCTTGAGCGCCATCTCGCATCGCTTTAGCGTTCGCGCAACCAGCGACTCGGCGATTCGTTCGAGCTGCGCACGGTCAAGCGTCCTGCGTACGACGCGGCCGGGCATCTCCAGAACCAGTTCGGTCTCCTCGGCGGAACTCAGCCGCTTCTTTGCTTCTTCGGCAACATGCCGCGCGCTGTTCCAGACGTGATGGTCGGCCTTGACGTCTTCGGCAAGCCCTTCCAGCAGCCAGTCAACCAGCACATGGTCGATATCGTCGCCGCCCAGATGCGTATCGCCGTTGGTCGAGAGCACCTCGAAGACGCCGCCCTTGATGTTCAGGATCGAGACGTCGAAAGTGCCGCCGCCCAGGTCGTAAACCGCGACCTTGCCCTCGGCAAGCTGGTTCAGTCCGTACGCAAGCGACGCCGCAGTCGGTTCGTTGACGAGCCTGACGACGTCGAGCCCGGCAAGCCGGCCCGCGTCCTTGGTCGCCTGGCGCTGCCCGTCGTTGAAATAGGCGGGCACGGTGATAACCACGCGCTCGACGTTTTCACCAAGCGCCTGTTCGGCGCGATTCTTGAGCGCACGCAGGACCTCGGCCGATATCTGCGGCGGCGTGTAAACCCGCTTTCCGACCTTGAAGCGCACCACCGGACCCGACAGGTCGGCAAACATGTAGCGCCGGCGCTCCTGGTCGGCGACTTCGCCGCCGCCAAGCCCCATGTAACGCTTGACGGAGCGGATGACCGCGCCGTATTCGCCGCCGGGAAAACCGACCGCGCTCACGCGGCCGTCCTGCTCGCGGCTCAGATGCGGCTCCATCGCGATCGCCTCGTCGCCCACGTGGACGCGCCCGTCGGGCGCAATCGCCACCACCGACGGCAGCAGCGCGTTTTCCGTCCTGGGATCGGCAATCACGCGCGCCTTGTCGCCCTCCATCACAGCGATAAGGCTGTTCGTGGTTCCGAGATCTATGCCGAATATTCGGGACATTTCTTTCAGGTCTTTCAGGCCGCTTTCGGGCTCTCAAGTTCGCGATCGACGTCGCGAATCAGGGTCCTCAGGTACGCGATTTTCGAGAGCACGCTCTTTAGCTCCGCGACCAGTTCCGCGCGGTCGGAGCCGTCGCTTTCGTCCCATCGCGCGAAGTTGTACGCGAGCTTCTCGCGCAGTTCGTCCATCGAGGCGCCCAGCTCATCCCTGCGCGCCTCGACCTCGCGCCTTAGTGCACCGTCCTGGCCCGCCGGCGCGCCGCGCAGTTCGGCGAGCTGCTCCTGCACCTCGAACACCGTTTCCGCAAGCTCCGGCGGCACCTGCTTGTTGTTCTCGGCGAGCTTCTCGCCGTTCAGTTCCAGCCAGTAAAGGCCGCGGCTCGCGGGGTCGCGAAGCGTGCGATAGCTGCGCGTCAACAGCGCCGTGCCGGCCAGGCTTGCGGCGCGGACCCGCGGCGCACTGGAGGCGAAGCGGTCCGGATGAACCCTTCTGCCCAATTCGTGATAGCGCTCTTCGAGCGCGGACGGGTCTATCGTCAGTCTTCGTGGGAGTGCGAGCGCGGCGAAGCAGTCCAGCTCAGCCGGGAGAGGCGCCCCGCATTGGCGACAGATAAGTTGCGGTTCCTGTTGCCCCCCGCATGACGGGCATTGAAGCTTCATCCAGTTGCCTGCTGCGAACCATCTCGTTCATACGACGAACGATTCCCCGCATCCGCAGGTTCGCTTCACTTGCGGATTGACGAGCCTGAAACCGGAGGACATCAGCTCCTCTGCAAAATCCAGCTCCGATCCGTTCAGGTAAAGAAAACTCTTCTTGTCGACGATGAGTTTCGCTCCGTCGCGTTCGAAAACCTTGTCACGTTCCTTTACGGAGTCGATCTCCATCCGGTACTGCAAGCCCGAACATCCCCCACCCACGACTTTGACGCGCAATCCGGCGCTCTCGCCCTTGTCGGCGGCCAATTCCTTTATCTTGCGGACCGCCGCGTCCGACAGCGTCAGCATCGCCCGTTCCTACTCACCGCTCCCCGTGGCCGCTCGCGACGGCTCGCCCTTGGGGTCGTCCGCCTGCGCGACGCCCTTTCGCTTCTTCCAGTCGCCGATCGCGGCCTTGATCGCGTCCTCGGCCAGCACCGAGCAGTGGATTTTGACCGGCGGAAGATTCAGTTCCTTCACGATGACGGTGTTTTTTATCGCAATCGCCTCGTCGATATGCTTGCCCTTAACGAGTTCGGTCACATAACTCGAACTTGCGATCGCGCTTCCGCATCCGAAGGTCTTGAAACGGGCATCCTCGATCACGCCACGATCGTTGATCTTGAGCTGCAGCTTCATAACGTCGCCGCACTCCGGCGCGCCGACCACGCCCGTCCCGATGTCGGGATCCTCCTTCGAGAACGAACCGACGTTGCGCGGATTATTGTAATGATCGAGAACCTTGTCGGAATAAGCCATGATTCCTCCGCCCGATTAAGCCTGTTACTCCGCCTTCCAGTGGACGGATTTCAGATCGATGCCTTCCCTGGCCATCTCGTAAAGCGGTGACATGTCGCGCAGCCGCCTGACTTCCTTCGTGACGCGTTCGGTCACGTAATCGACGTCCTCTTCGGTGTTGAACCGACCAAGCCCGAACCGAATCGAGCTGTGCGCGAGTTCCTCGTCGATTCCGAGCGCCCGGATCACGTACGACGGCTCGAGCGTCGCCGACGTGCAGGCCGAACCCGAGCTCACGGCGACGTCGTTGATGCCCATAAGCAGCGACTCGCCTTCGACGTAGGCGAAACTCAGGTTGAGATTGCCGGGAAGCCGCTCGGTCGGATGCCCGTTCAGATAAATCTCGTCAAGACGCTCGAACAACCCGGCCTGGAGCCGGTTGCGAAGCCCGCTAAGGCGCACGGCCTCTTCGGCCATCTCGGCCCGCGCTATCTCGCACGCCTTGCCGAAGCCGACGATACCCGGAACATTCAGCGTCCCCGAACGCATCCCGCGCTCATGCCCTCCGCCGTCGATTATCGGCGTAAGCCTGACGCGTGGGCCCTTCGAGCGCACCCATAGCGCGCCGACACCCTTGGGCCCGTAAATCTTGTGCCCGCTCATCGCGAGCAAATCGATCCCGTCCGCCTCGGCGTTCACCGGGATCTTGCCCACCGCCTGCACCGCGTCGCAGTGGAAGATGACCCCTTTTTCCTTCGCGATCTTTCCGATCTCGCGGACCGGATGAATCGTGCCGATCTCGTTGTTGGCGTACATGATCGAGATAAGCACGGTCTTGTCGGTTATCGCCTTGCGCACATCCTCCGGGTCAACCATCCCGTACTTGTCCACCGGCAGATAGGTCACCGTGGCCTTGCCCTGGCGCTCGAGCGTGCGGCAACTGTCGAGCACCGCCTTGTGCTCGGTCACGCAGGTCACGATGTGGTTGCCCTTTTCCTTGTAAAACTCGACGACGCCCTTTATCGCGAGATTGTCTGACTCGGTCGCGCCGCTGGTGAAGATGATCTCCTTCGACTTGCCACCGATAATCGCCGCGATCTGGTTGCGCGCAAGGTCAACCGCCTCTTCCGCTTCCCATCCGAAGCTATGATTACGGCTGGCGGCGTTTCCAAACTTGGTCGTGAAATACGGCAACATCGCCTCGACCACCCGGGGATCAACCGGGGTCGTGGCATGATTGTCCATGTAAATGGGTAGCTTAACCATCGCTAGCCGTCGGCCACTCCTGCTCCCTGACATGCCGAAATTAGTGGACTCAACAAGTCCAGTATAACTCTCCGCGTCCTCCTGTCAAACGAACAGAGGCGCCGCGGCGGAATTCTGGACTCAACGAGTCTAGTAAGGCGATTCCTCACGGTTGTCAAGGGAAAAACCAGTCCTTACCGAAAGGTCAGGAGCCGCTTTTTGCCGGCTTCAGCGTAAGGCGCCGCTCATGGCTCCAGTCCTGGAATCCGAGCCGATACCATGCGGCCGAGCCGGCCCAGTTGCGATGCTGCACGCCGAGCGTCACCACGGTCATTCCCTTGACTCTGAACCAGTCGTAGGCGATTTCGAGCATCCCTCGCATCAGGCCCTGGCCGCGCCAATGCTCCTCGAGAAAGGCGTGACTGATATAGCCGACGACGGGCGGCTGATAACCCTCGCGCAGGCGGCGCAGATGCACCCACAGGTAGCCGACCAGGATTCCTTCGCCGTGGTCCGCGACCCAAATTGCATGATGGTCGCGCGCGAGAACCAGCCTGAGCCATCGCTCGGAACCGCGGATCTCCTTCCAATCGAAACGCGCGCGCTCGTCGAGCGACTCGTGATAGGCGGCCATCTCGCCAACCAGCCGCACGAGTTCGGGGATATCGCTGTCGGCGGCGGGCCT
>JAJYMR010000113.1 GCA_021786815.1 Deltaproteobacteria bacterium | reverse complement strand
CTCTACTTATGAATGCGGGTAAGTTGGGGCGCAGGCCATCACGACATTAGCTTCATGGCTCGTACTCGGCACGCTAACCAGCTTTGGGTTTTCTCAGTTACTATAATGCGCTGGGAGGTGGTGTAAAAAACAGTTACAAGGTGGCGGTCGATTCGAACTACGACTGGGGACAGGATCTAGTTCGCTTGCGGGGCTATGTACTAAAACACCATATTCACGAACTTAAGTTGGATTACTTCGGCATGGCCAGTCCACAATACTATTTGGGTGGCGCGTTTGTGCCTTGGAGTGCCCTCCGAGGGTCAGCCCACGGATGGTTCGCCGTCTCCGCAACGGCACGGGAGGATCCCCTACTGGTCGACAAGCAGACTGACGGCCGCGGTCGGACGGCAAACTACGCATGGCTGAAACGATACAGGCCGGTCGCCCGTGCCGGATCCCCAATATTCGTGTATCGCTTGCCGTAGCAGCTTCTTGGCCGGCACTGCCTATGGCAAGAAGGGCGAATGGTTTTTCCGGTACAACAGTCGCCGGACGTTCGACCGCGATGCACGCACCTACGCGATCCGCTCGAGAACGACCACTGGAATCCGGCGCGTGGTCTTGCGCTGATACTCGTTGAACTGGGGCATCAGCTTCGCGTGCGCGTTGAACAGCCGCTCGCGTTCCTCGCCAGACGTGACTCGGGCACGCGCCTGAAATTTCTCATTACCGATTTCCACGGTCACGGTCGGATTTGCCGCCAGGTTGTGATACCAGCCGGGGTTATCCGGCGCACCCGCCTTGGACGCGACGATCACGACGCGGTCGCCGTCGCGCGTATAAACCAGCGGCGTCGTGTAGGTACGTCCGCTCTTCGCGCCTTTGTGCGTGATAAGGATCATCGGGGCGCCCGCGAACTGTCCGCCGACCTTGCCGTCGTTAGAACGAAATTCCTCGATGACACGTCGGTTGAATTCGTTCATGTCAGCCATGATTTCCTCCTCCGCAGGAGCCCATCGCCATCGGCTGCGAGATTAGCAAGACGCGGAATTGCGCGGCCAGCGCGATTCCGCCTGCTGGGTTGCGCCCCCCCAGGCGCTCCGGTGCCGAATGCAGAAACGCAACGGCGACCGGAGCTCTCAAGAGAAATCGATTGCGCTTCTCGAAACCGTGCGCTCCTGAAATTAACTCTCAACAGACACCAACGTCCGCAAATCGTTCGCGACTCGGTTGTTGGTGCTGGCCGACAGGCAGCTTCCACGAGCCACGAGCGATCATTTTGTTACAACCCTGATCTCGTCGCCTACTTCGTTCGTGCCGGAGAAAGATCGAGCGGCGGATAGTAGTTTTCCGCGCCGATCTTGCGCACGTCGTTCACCCAGCACGAATCGTAAAGCTCGGACGGACCCTGAAACGGGTCTGCGAGCGTCCACGCCTGACGCTTGTAAGTCCAGTTGGCTGGCTGCAGCCGATGCGCCTCGCGCCAATGCTTGGGAGCAAGCTCCTGCCGCCCGCTGCGCCACAGGTACTGGCCCAATTCAAAACGTGCCGCCGCCTCGGCTTCAGCCTTGCCGCGGGGACCGCTGCGCGCGACCACTTCCTCGGGCGAAAGCGCATACTGGCTTGCCTTGCCGTTGGCGACCCAGTCCCGCAACGCCGCGAGGTACTCCTTGGGCTGGATCCGAATGTTGCTCGCGAGCTTGAGCGTCTCGCGCAATTGCTCGGGAACGTCCGGACTATCCGCCATCTTCTGCCAGTCGGGCGGAGTGTCGCGTTCCGGCCATGCCGGTTCCGCTGGCCGCACGATCACCCCATCCTCATCGATCCACACGCCGTTGGGAACGTTCACTACACCGAACAGTTCATCGATCTGATGCGCGCTGTCGATGAGCGAGGGATGGTTGGGTTTGGTCTGTTCGATCCACGGGCGCGCGGCTTCGGCATCGACATCCAGTGCGACTGTTACAATTTCGAGTCCTTTCGGATGGAGTTCGTTGCGCAACGCCTGCCACACGGGCAGGTCAAGCCGGCATCCTCACCACGAGGACCATGTGACGATAAGCGCCTTCTGTCCGCGCAGCGAACTCAGGCGAAATTGATTCCCGGTATGGTCGGGCAAGGTCAGTTCGGGCGCGCGAGCAGAGGTAAGCGCTCGGCCCATCGCCTCCGGGCCAAGGCACCACACGCCCGCATCGTCGTCGCGAATGAGCGGCATCCCGAGCCGTTCCGAAAGCAGTCGCGCGTCGAGTTTGCCCGCGCCTGACACGTCCGCGGCAAGCGGAACGCACACCTGGCCCTTGCATGCCCCTTCGGGTTTAAGAGCCCATCCGGTGCGCTGTTCGAACGTTTTTGGATCGACTTCCAAGGATTTCAGGATCATGTGTTTTACCCCGAACCATCTATCTCCGGCGGGCGCGGACTCGTCAAGGCCAAAATGAAAGCCGAGCTTTCAGCGTGCTCAGGTATGTCATCGCCAGGCCTCTGGAATCCGTGGCCCCAACCCGGCGAACTGGTCGCTTCAGGATTGCGCACTGATACTCGCTGGATTCTCCTTCCGACGAGTCGAGCGCGCATCGACCGTACAGCCTCGTGCGAGTCGCGGTTTTGCGGGCCTGCTGCGGGCGTTGCGACAGGAGCAGGATTTGATTCACGCTCAGTGCGACAGCGGCGCCGCCGCACCAAGCGCTACGCGCGGCACAGACTGTGGCCGAACAAAAACGCGGCTGGCGCGTCGCGCCAACCGCGTCGCTTTTTCCCTATTCGCGAAGCTTCCTCAGAGCTCCGTCTTGAATCCGCGTGAGCGGACGCCACGGCCGAAGTCGTATTTGCGCCCTTCTTTGAACTCGCGCAGGATTCGCCGCGACGCAACCATCCGATGGACTTCGTCGGGCCCGTCGTAGATCCGGGCGAAGCGCGCATGCCGGTACATCCGCGCAAGCGGCGTGTCCTCCGTCACCCCGAGCGCCCCGTGCACCTGGATCGCGCGATCGATCACGTCATGCAGCACCTTTGCGCCCCAGAACTTGATGAGCGAAATCTCGACCCGCGCCTCGTCTCCGGCATCGATCTTGGCCGCGGCATTGAGCGTCATCAGGCGTGCGGCGTGGATCTCCGCGGCCGAGTCGGCGATCCAGTTTTGAATCGTCTGCTTGTCGGCGAGAAGGCCGCCGAACGCGCGCCGACCGAGCGCCCGCTGGCACATGAGTTCGAACGCGCGCTGCGCCTGCCCGAGCCATCGCATACAGTGGTAGATGCGTCCCGGACCGAGCCGCTTCTGCGCTATCTTGAATCCCTGTCCGCGCGGCCCCAGCAGGTTGGTGAGCGGAACGCGGCAATCCTCGTATCGAATTTCGCAATGTCCGCCCGCGGTTTCGGCCATCACGGGCACGTTGCGAACGATATTGAATCCCGGCGTGTCGGTCGGCACCACGATCATGCTGAAGCGCTCATAGGTCGGCGCGTCGGGATCGGTCATGCACATCACGGTGGCGAATGCGGCACGATTGGCGTTGCTGGTGAACCACTTGTGCCCGTTGATCACCCATTCGTCGCCGTCCTTCACCGCTCGAGTCTGCAACTGCGTAGGATCGGAGCTTCCGACCTCCGGTTCGGTCATCGAGTAGCACGGGTAGATGTCGCCATTGACCATCGGCAGCAGGAATCGCTTCTTGAGGTCGGGACTGCCGTACAGGTAGAGCATCGTGCCGTCCTGTGCCGTATGCGTGCCGAGCCCAACCATCGCGAGTTCGCTTCGCCCGACCAGTTCGTTGACGAAGACATAGGGCATGAACGGCACACCGCCTCCGCCGATCTCCTTGGGCAGGCCAAGCGCCCATAGCCCGCGCTTCTTGGCTTCGGCCTGTATCGACTTGAGCGTATCCGACGCCTCCCAGTTGTCTGCGTCGAATCCTTTTTCGTTGGGATAGATGAATTCCTCGAGGAACGCCGAGACCCGGCTCCGCAGTTCCTGGATGTGCGGCTGCGATTCAAGTTCGAGAACGTCCATTACCAACCTCCACGATTGTCCCGGATGCGCGCCATTCGCTCCATCGGCGAGGGTCGCTGCTGCGTGGCCTAGCAAGCTTCTGCCGTTGCGGCAAGCAAAGCCGCGCCGCCAATTGAACGAACGGTATGTGCGATTGTTCGGAGCCGAGCCGCACTCAGCCGAGCCGCTGCGCGATTTCCCATCCGATCTTCGCGCTGGTGCCGGTCCTGCGCCCGTGCTCCGCTGCGTCGGGACCGCTCGCGTTTCCGAGCTTTGCGCGCATCGCAATCCCCTGCAGGATGGAAGCCGAGCGGAAGAAGGCGAAGGCGACAAAGAACAGGTAGTTGCCCGCGTCCTTGCGCCCGGTGCGCCTGCAATAGGCCGCCACGTATTCGTCTTCGCTCGGGATTCCAAGCCTCTTCAGGTCCGCCGCGGCGAAGCTGTTCGTGTCGGCGAGTTCGGGCGGGTAATGGTAGCCGAGGCAGTTCCAGGCAAGATCTCCCAGCGGATGGCCGAGCGTTGAAAGCTCCCAGTCGAGCACGGCTATCACGCGTGGCTCGCGCGGATGCACGATCAAATTTCCGAGGCGGAAGTCGCCATGCGCGATCGCGGATTCGTCTTCGGCGGGGATGTGCTTTGCAAGCCATTCCATCAACCGATCCATCTCGGGTATCGGCTCCATCTCGGCGTCGCGATACTGCTTCGTGAATCGTGCCACCTGCCGCGCGACGTATCCGGTCGGCCTGCCGAAGTCAGCGAGTCCGATCGCGTTGTAGTCAACCTTGTGCAGGCGCGCCATCGTTTCGTTCATCGAGTCGTAAACCGCGGCGCGTTCCCCGGGATTGGACTCCGGCATCGTGGGGTCGGTGAAGATGCGCCCTTCGACGTAGTCCATGATGAAGAAGGCAGTGCCGATCACGCCGGTGTCTTCGCACAGCAGATGGGTGCGCGGCACCGGAAACCCTGTCGGCCCGAGCGCGCTGATGATGCGGTACTCGCGTTCGACCTGATGCGCCGATTGCAGCAGTTTCCCCGGCGGCTTCTTGCGCATGACGTAACGCGCGCCCGGGGTTTCGAGCATAAAGGTCGGGTTCGATTGCCCGCTTACGAATTGCGATACCGTCAGTGGTCCGCGAAAACCCTCCATCCGTTCGCTCAGATAGCGCTCGAGGCTTGCTTCATCGAACCTGTGGTTGGGACGGACCGGAGTGACTTCCATTCCTGCTACC
>JAJYMR010000190.1 GCA_021786815.1 Deltaproteobacteria bacterium | reverse complement strand
CTTGCGATGACGGCGCTTTCGCCGTTCGAGGAACAGCTTGTCGCGTCGCCGTTTCTGACCGGGAGGATCGGACTTGCCGATTTCGCGCTGTACGGGCAGCTTTATTCGCTGCTCTTCACCGGGGAAAAGGCGCTGCCGCAGGCGATGCCGGGGTTGCGCGCGTTCTTTGGCCGGATGGACCGGCTCTCGGCCGCGCTGGAACCGCCGGCCTAGAAGATCTCGCTGACGAGCGCACTCAGGTAGCGGCCGAAAAGCGCGCCGGTTGAGTCCAGCGCGACATCGTAGGGCGACGGCGACCTTCCCGGGACGAAAATCTGATGCGTTTCGTCGAGCGCCGCGTAAACGACGCAAATCGCAAACGCGACGTACGGCCGCCTGGCCATCGGACCTCGAATTAGCAGCCAGAAAAGCACGCAGTATTCGGTGAAATGGGCCGCCTTGCGCACCAGGAACTCGCCCAGGCCAACCGCGGCGGCGGTTGCGCCGGGAATCAGCCAGTGAAGGATCGGCGCGATTATCCTGGAGGTGTTCGAGGCGGTGAACAGCGAAGAGGAAAACGTGAACATCGTCGCGGCCCACAGCACCACGGGGAGCCAGAGCCAGACGGTCGATATCGACTTGGTGTCAGCAGCGGAATTGGCCATAAACGAGTCGACGTATGGAAAAATCTATTCGTAAAACGCCCGGACGGGGGCGCGCAACGGACGTGGAGTCGCGAAGATTTGTATCAGGCTGGACACGATAGCGCCAGCCTTGATTCGCGCGTCAAAACGCTCGATTAGCAACCAGGCGGCGCAAAAGACACGCCTCGTCCGCCGCCCCGGCTCCGATTGTTTGTCGCATTTCACGCATCGAACTCCTACGATCATTGATACCAGTCCTGGCTTCCAGCCTTGTCAAGCGCGGAGAGACCTATGGCATCGATTCTGACGATTTCCGAAGCCAATCCCGCCCCGCCCTGCTCGATCGTTATCCTTGGCGCGTCGGGCGACCTCGCGCGGCGCAAACTGCTTCCCGCACTCTACAACCTCGAATCATGCGGGGAGGGCCTTCTACCGCCGGAAACCGCGATCCTGGGCTTCGCGCGGACCCGGATGACGACCGAGGAGTTCCGCAACTCGGCGCGCGAATCGGTCGGCATTTTCTCGCGCCTGGAGGTAAGGGAGGGATGCTGGCGCAGCTTCGAGCAGAGGCTAGAGTTCATGGCCGGGCTCGACCAGCCCGACGGCTTCAAACGGCTTCGCGAGCGGTTGGAGGAGATTGAGCGGGGTCGAGGTCTTCCGCCCAACCGCATCTTCTATCTCTCGATTCCGCCGGACGCGATGCGGCAATCGGTCGAGCGGCTTGCCGAGGCCGGACTGATCACGCGTCCGAGCGGGCGGAACTTCAGCCGCGTGGTCGTCGAAAAGCCGATCGGCCACGACCTCGAAAGCGCGCTGGATATCGGCCGCACGCTCAGCCGCTTTCTCGACGAGTCGCAGATTTTCCGCATCGACCATTACCTCGGCAAGGAAACGGTGCAGAACCTGCTCGTGCTGCGCTTCGCGAACACGATCTTCGAGCGTATCTGGGGCTCGCGCAACGTCGATCACGTGCAGATAACCGTGGCCGAAAGCGAAGGGGTGGGCACGCGCGCGGGCTACTATGACCGTTCGGGAGCGCTACGCGACATCGTTCAGAACCATATGCTGCAGGTTCTCGCGCTGCTCGCGATGGAGCCGCCGGTGAGTCTCGACGCGTCGGCGGTGCGCGAGGCCAAGCTCAACGTGCTCCGCGCGCTGCGTCCGATCAATCCCCAGGAAGGCGCCATGCTTACGGTGCGCGCACGCTACAGGGCCGGCCGGCTCGGCGAAGAGAACGTTCGCGGATACCCCGAGGAAAAAGGCGTCGCACGCGACTCGCGGACCGAGACTTTCGTCGCGCTCAAGGCATTCGTGGACAACTGGCGATGGTCGGGCGTGCCGTTTTACCTGCGCACCGGCAAGCGCCTGCATCATCGCGAAAGCCTGATCGTGGTCCAGTTCAAGGACGCGCCGCGCATTCTGTTCAACCAAAGCGGCGAGCTGCCGCCCAACCTGCTCACGATTCGCATCCAGCCCGACGAGGGATTCTCGTTCGACGTGATGGCGAAGCGGCCGGGACTCGGGCTGACGATAAGTCCGGTCCAGATGAACCTGCGTTACGCCGGTGCGTTCGAGGGACCGTCGCCCGACGCCTATGAGCGGCTGCTGCTCGACGTGATGGCGGGCGACCATACGCTGTTCCCGAGCGATTCGTTCGTCGAGAAGTCGTGGGAATTCGTGCAAACGGTGCTCGATTCATGGCGCGACGAAGCGGCAGCGCCGGTTCGCGAGTATCCGGCGGGAAGCTGGGGCCCGGAGGAAGCCGACGCGCTTATCGGCGCCGACGGCCATCATTGGGTGAATCCCTCCGGCGGCTGAGCCGCCTGGCTCGCTTGATGGACTATCCCGCAGACGCAGCGGCGCAAAACCCGAGGCCGACCCCGGAACCCGATACCTCGCCATAGCGGTTCCACCGGCGGATCGGAGTGAGGCGAAAAGGCCCGCGGACGAGGCCATATGAGCAAGGCGCCCGTCAGTCAGGCCGGGCGCGGGCCGGCCGGCAATATTCCCAGCGCCCGCCTGCAGGCAAGGAACCACAGCGTCATGAGAAGCGTACCCGCACCGACGGAGAGCGGATAAGCGATCGTCGGCGAGTCCATCACAAGCGGCAGAAGCGCGACAGCAAGCGCCGGTGGCACGTGCAAATCGAAACAGCGCAACACGAAGATACCCCAAGCCATGCTGAAGACGGCGGCCGGAACCACTCCCAGCCATTTCCAGAGCAAGAATCCCCCGAGAGCGGTAAGAAAGCAGGCGGCAGGCAGCCGCAGGGGCCGCTGCGCCCAAGGGCAGATCGCGGTATGGCCAAACATCTCGAAGCCAATTACCACGAGCGGAGGAAACAAAATGAAGCGTAGGCCGCTAAGCTCAACGAAAAAGATCGCGACGACAACGAAGCCCATCAAGGCGGCCAGCCACCAGTAGCCGCGTGGCGCGAGCTCGATCGCATCATCGACGAGGCTCTCCGTTGTAGGCCGGTAGTAATCGGGCAGAACCCGTTGCCACAGCATCGACAGGGCCGCGAGCAGCACCGTGCCGAGCAGAATCCCGGGCGGGTACCACCAGCTCTTTACGCCAAGCACCAGGGGCAAAAGGCCCGCCGAAATCGCGGGAGCGATCGGAGACTCGAGTGCAAGGACCACGGCTATCGAGCTGCCCACGGTCAGCAGCACCGACAGGTAGCCATATGGCAGGGTCCTGGTGAAGAAAATGCCGATTATGCCGGTCAGAGGCGGAGTGATCGCGAGCAGGACGGGCGCCTTGGCCCAAGCGCCGCGTGGTCTTGTAAGAACGTCATGCGACAGAGCGCCAAGTTCCGGGAAGAGCACATAGAACGCGCCCGTCGCGCTTGCGATCGCGGCGATAACCGCGATGTAGAGCACCGCCATCGTCTCGCCACCGAGACGCACCCAGCGCCGCTCGCCTGTCGCATCCTGGGCGGGCGACGCCGATCCTTGCGGAAGTATGGCCATGGGTCGCGATAGCTTTCTTTTCATCCTGCATACAAGTGCAGTCAACCGCATTTTATCTTGGATGCGCGGATTATCGAGCGCGGCAAGCATTTCCGCTTCGTCAGCCCCGGCTTGTCAATTCTTGAACGGCCCGAGGCCGCGAGTTCGCGCCTCTATTCTTCCAGTCCCATGCGGCGCGCGATTATCTGCTTCATGATCTCGTTGGAGCCCGCGTATATCGGCATCGCGCGCACGTCGCAGTAATCGCGGCAGATCTCGAATTCGCGCATGTAGCCGTAGCCGCCATGCAGTTGCACGCACTGATAGGCTATCTGGTTGGCCTTCTCCGTCGTCCACCACTTCGCCATCGAGACTTCGGTCGTCAGATCGCGCTTGCCTTCGACGAAGTCATCGATCAGTAGATCGATGAACGCGCGTCCGATAGCGACTTCGGTCGCCATCTCGGCCAGTTTGAAAGCGTTGTGCTGGAACGACGCGATCGACTTGCCGAAGGCCTTTCGGGTCTTCGTATAGCTGATGGTCTTCTCCAGCATCCATTCCGCATACGCCTGCCCGCCGATCGCGACGATCAACCGCTCGCGCTGCAGGTTTTGCATCAGGTACTTGAAGCCGCGGCCCTCCTCGCCGAGCAGATTCGCGACCGGCACGCGGCAATCCTCGAAAAACAGCTCGGCCGTGTCCTGCCCGTGAAGCCCCATCTTGTCGAGCTGGCGATGCTTGACGAAGCCGGGCGTGCCGGCCTCCACCACGAGCAGGCTTAGGCCGCCGTGGCGGACCTCGGTCCCCCCGGGCGAAGTGGTGCGGACGGCGAGTATGATGATGTCGCAGTTCATGCCGTTGGTGATGAAAATTTTCTGCCCGTTGACGACGTAGTGGTCGCCGTCGCGCACGGCGGTGGTGCGTATCCCGGCGACGTCGGAGCCGGCGTCAGGCTCGCTCATCCCCAGCGCGGCGATTATCTCCCCGCTGACGCACCCGGGAAGCCATCGCTTTTTCTGCTCGGGCGTGCCAAGCCGCTCGACATAAGGCGCCGCGATATCGGCATGGACGGCGGCACCTTCGGAAAGTCCCGGCGAGCCCGAACGCACCATCTCCTCGCGCAGGATGGCGCTGTAGCCGAAGTCCGCCCCGCTTCCGCCGTATTGCGGCTCGATCCACGGGCACAGAAAGCCCGCACGCCCCATCGCGAGCCATGCCTCGCGGGGAACCTTGCGCTGCTCCTCCCAGTCGAGGGCATGGGGCGTGATGTGACGCTGAATATGGGTTCTCAGGGCCTCGCGGAAGGCCTTATGCTCGTCGGAAAGATAACGCGGTTCCATTTTCAATCAGGCTCTCCTTGTGCACAATCAATTTTCTAGCTTATCCGGCAGTAGCTTAATACTTTAAGGCAGGCTAACATGCGTGCGGCAGGGTTTCGTCCGGAACCGTCGCAACACCCGCTTCGAGCAGTCTTGCCAATCAGGTAGGTCATAATTACTCGCCGCCAGGCGCGGCGAGATTGAGGGGATCGCTTTAATTCGCTTTTCCCCAAAGCAATCGAAAGGACGGAGAGTCGTTTTGGGCCAGGACAACCAAACTGTCGTAATTCTTGGAGCGAACGGAACAGAT
>JAJYMR010000174.1 GCA_021786815.1 Deltaproteobacteria bacterium | reverse complement strand
TTGCGGCGCTAGCCGACGAGGTCGTCCTGATGGTTGCCGGCCTGCCGCTTCGCCTCAAGTAAGTCCGTCATCGTTCTAGCCATTGCGCGCCATCGATGGGCGAGGCGAGCAGGTCCTTTACATCCGCTGGCGTCTTCGACACCGCCCAGCGCCAGCGGCGAAACCGACCATCTGCATTAACAGCGCGGACCCATTGGTCGAGAAATCGGCGCTTGGTCCGGTCCTCTTCGCTCTCTCGCCCTTTTGTTTCGAGAATCAGATAGTCGCCTGATGCCAACCGAATGATAAAATCCGGCCGGTACTTTCGCACCACGCCTTTGAACACGTAAACGATCTCGAAGCCGAGGTGATCGTTCTTGGCCCACGCGGCGACCGCGAAATTGCGGTCCGGCAACGTGCACAGCGCCGAGGGCTGGGAGGACTGAGAGGAACTGCTGCTGCCCGAGATCGAGCGTCAACGGCACCGGGACAAGGAAGTGGCCTTTCGCGCCGACGGGGCCTTCGCCAAGCCGGAGCCGTACGAGGCGCTGGAAAAACGGCAGGTCAAGTACGTCATCCGCCCGCCAGCCAACGGCATCCTGGAACGCAACATCGCCGCGCTGCTGCGACGACCGCCGAGCAGGCCCGGCTACGGGCCGTTGGCTCGCTGCAAGAGCTTTTTCTACCGGGCGGCGAGTTGGGAGCGGGCGCGGCGGGTGGTGGCCAAGAGCCTTGTATCTCCGGATCAGAGTGTCAAGCTGGGGCGGAAGATCGGCGCGCCGGCCAAGCCCCTGGTGAAGACCGGCGGGCGGTTGGTCAAGCATGCGCGTTATTACCGGCTGCTGTTGGCCGAGAGTCACCTGAGGCGACCGCTGTTTGCCGGCATGCTGCGGAAAATCCCGGCCTTGCCGGCGCCAGCGGGGTGCCTGGGGGCATGGGCAACTGTAAAATGGAGCGCCGCCCAGATGGGGAATGCCGCCGCGTCTGCGGAAATCGACCGGCGGGTCGCCCAGATTCGGATTCTCACGCCGGCGAAGCCACAAAACTGAGCACTTTACCGGCGCACCCGAGTACGTGCGCCGGCACAAGCTCCAAAACTCGCGCTACGGCGTTGAGTGCCGGTATGCCTCTGCTGAGAGCAAGGGGTTAAAACGGAAATTCCAGTGACGAGCCTGTCGATTCTTGCCGGTCGAACGCTGTGGCTTTGGCGCGCATGCCTTGCTGAATTTTGCTGGTCGGCGCAAGCGCATCAGGGGCAGCTCGGGGCTATGGAGCGGCTGAATTGCTGGCGTATGCTCAACCTATGGGCGAAGAAGCATTCACCGCGGGGCCAGCGGGACGAACCAGCATCGCCCCTTCCTCAAGCGTGACCCGGAAAGAAATTCCTGTGGTTTTCTGAAGCCATGAACACGAAGCCGGAGCTGCCTGGTTCGACTAGTGTCGCGGGACATGAGCCGCGCTCTCTTGAACTATCCCCGGCTCAAAAGCGTCTCCGGCAGGCGCTCCACGAAAAGGACCCGAGCATCGCCCTGTGGTACGAAGGCGCGCTGTGGACTCTCAGCGACGGTCAGCCTCCCGACCGCATGGCCCAGGCCGCGCACGGATTTCGGGAGGTGATGGAGAAGCTGCCGCGGCGTGTTGACCTTCCGCAAGAGGAAGAGCACGTCTCGGCTTCAGGAGGTCAGAATCTCAAGGGTAAGGTCCAGGGGCTGAGCCAAGCGTACGCCCGACTGAAACGAATCAAAGGCGACGGGCGCCTCCTGAAAAGAGCGTGGGACAAGTTTGTCGAGGAGCTGGAAGCTTTCTTCCAATGGTTTACCTCGCAGCGCCCGAGCCGACGAGAGGCCGCCCGTAGAGCCTTTCGAAACCTCGATCCGCATCCTTTGTCCCTTCCCGAAGCGCTTGAAGACCGGAACCTCAATGAGTGGGCTGAAATGCATGAGTTCTTTGAGCTAACCTCTCACCACACCCTCTCGCCGAGCTCCGATAAGTTCGCGCATTGGCAGCGTGTCCTTGAAACATTTCTTTTAGAACGGCTGGTGCCGCGAACGTTTGAAGACGAGCAGGCGATAGACTCGCTCGTTCAGAGAGCGGTCAAGCCATGATTGATCCTACAGTCCTTCAGGAAATCGTCGAACGCATTCGAAAAAGTGCGGCCAACTATACATACTTCTTCGATCGTCTGGATTCAGCGGAATGGATCGGTCCGCTCCGGGAGCAAGGGTTTCTCTCTCGTCCTCCGGAGCCGCAGCGCCAAGGAAATATGATACGTTTTCCCGCTTGGCCAGAATCGCGTTACTTGGCACGAGTCGCTGAGCAAGCGTCCGAGCTGGTTCTCGAAACCATCCTCGCCCTGCCTCAAACGGAGAACTACAGAGTTCATGAAGACCTTGTGGACGCCGCCATTAAGATGCGGGGCAGTCTGTCGGCAACATTTGCGGCGAAGGAAGCTCGCTGGATCGAAGGGCAGCGCTCCATGCCGGCGCTCCTTCCCGAAAACATTGGCGTCCTTGTAGCTCACTTGGCCAAGAGTGGTGAAGGCAAAGCGGCTCTGAGACTTGCTCGCTCCCTGCTCCGACCAATTCCCGATCCGCGGGCGGGTCAAACACTTGACCGCGACGCCGACAAGGTTTCGCTTTCGCCGGAGCCCGTGGCTCGATTCGACCTGTGGGAGTATGAGCAGATCCTGAAGAAGTATATTCCCGAGCTTATTCGCGCCGCGCGGCTTGCGGGACTGAGGCTTCTTTGCGACTTGCTCGATTCCGCAATTGGTCTGTCAGGGCTGCGTAACGGGGGACAGCGTCCTCACGATGCGTCCTGCGTTTGGCGTCCTGCCGTTGAGGAACATGATCAGAATCGCGTGAACTGGCTGATCAAACCCCTTCTTGTCTCGGCGCTCCGTGATGGCGCTGAAGTGCTGATCCGCGAGGGGTTGGCCGGGCTGGCCGATGTGGTCGCGGTACTGGAGGACCGCAAACGACGTTGGCCAATCTTCGGTCGCATCGTGATGCATCTGCTTAGGGTCTTTCCTGACGCGCCGGTTGCGATCATCACCAGATATCTCACGGATAGTCGGCTGTTCGACGAGGGGGACAGTTTGCACGAGTATTCCCTTCTACTCGAGCATTCGTTCAAGTCGTTGGATCGTCGGAGCCAGCAGCGGATCTCGAGGTGGATTGAAAAAGGCCCCCAGTGGGCGAAAGAAGGCAAAGCTCGGCAAGGTCTGAAGGCAAATTATAAAGCCATGGGCGGTCGAGATTTGTCGGATGAAGAGATCGACAGACTCAGTCGAATGTGGCAGCGCGACTGGCTCGCGCGTCTGGGGAAGAGTCTTCCGGACGAGTTGACTCAGCGCTACCAACGGCTGGTCCAAGAATTGGGTGAGCCCAGTCATCCTCTGTTCCCTAGCTACAGCGAGGGAGTTGTTACAGGTTGGAGAAGCCCTAAAGAGAAGCAGGACCTGGGGCGGATGCGGCTCGAAGAGCTGGTCTCTTATCTACAAACGTGGCAACCGTCACGCGAATTCATGGGGGCGTCCCGCGCTGGGCTGGGTCAGAACCTTCAGGCGTTAGTGACTGAAGATCCCGCACGGTTTGCGACGAGCGCGCTTCATTTTCGCGGGGTTCACCCTACTTACGTTAGCTCGCTCATACATGGCCTTCGAGAGGCTGTGGCCAAGAAGAAGACGTTCGTCTGGGGGCCTGTCATTGAGCTCTGCAAGTGGGTGCTTAAACAGAGAGACGAAGACGTTCCGAAGGGGACCCCATATTGGATGGACCAAGATCAAGACTGGTCGTGGACTCGGGGCGCTATCGCTCACCTTCTCGACACGGCTCTTCTGCAAGACCCAGCTGTCGTTCCATTTGAGCTGCGGAGCGACCTGTGGTCACTGCTGGCAAGGTTGGCATCTGACCCCAATCCCGATCCGGCTCACGAAGCGCGTTACGGCGGTGATAACATGGATCCGTCTAACCTCTCTATCAACACGACGCGGGGCACCGCCTTGCACGCAGTTATGCGATACGCGTTCTGGATTCGCAACTACTATCGGAAGCAGCCAGGCGAACTGGCTCGTGCTTCGGTGTCGTTTGATGAAATGCCCGAGGTGCGCGAAGTGCTGGCAAAGCATCTTGACATCGACAACGATCCTTCTCTGGCGATCCGGTCGGTATACGGCAGATGGTTTCGGTGGATTCATGTGATCGACCCGGCCTGGGCCTCCGTCAAGGCAAGCAGCATCTTTCCCGACAGCGAGCACCTGAGGCCGTATTGGGAGGCGGCCTGGAGTGCGTATCTTGCCTTTTCCGAGGCCCGCGACGATATTGTCGACGCGCTGAAGTCACAATACTGCCTTGCTGTACGGCGCCTCGGGGTGCCTCGCTCTCTGCCGAAGGTCCCCGGTAATCCTGAGACCGAATTGGGCGCTCACCTGATGGCCTTCTACTGGCGGGGCAAGCTGGATCTCGATAACGCTCTGCTGAATGAATTTTTCGCACGCGCCGGAGATGAAGTCCGAGGCAACGCGCTCGAAACTGTGGGGCGCTGGCTTTGCCAACTAAGGGAATCCGATCAAGTACCCGGTGAAGATGTTCGACGCAAACTGATGACATTGTGGAAAAGCCGGCTCCAGGCTGCTCAAGACGACCGTGTCAGAGGCGGACACGTTCGGGAAATGGCAGCGTTCGGATGGTGGTTCCGCAGCGGGTTCTTCGCGGACGATTGGGCACTGACGCAGTTGGACGGTGCGCTAGAGATCGCGCTTCGTGGCAACGAAAATGTGATCGGCGTTATTGCACATACCACGCTCGAACGTTTGGCTGCTATTTTCGAGCAACATCCGACACTCGTGCTCGGTTCCTTAGTAAGGCTTGCGAAAGCTGGTGCCAGCCCTTGGCACTTGATGGCCGGCCGTGAACAGGTTCGCTCCATTCTTACGCGAGCCTTGAAGACTGGCCCGCAAACCAGAGAAACCGCTGTCGAATTGATCCACTATCTGGGAAGCAGAGGCGTTCGCGACTACGCCGATCTGTTAACGAGCGCATGACCTTCTTGGTCGAGCAACGGACAACGCTGGTCGCGCTGGCTGGGACATTTGCTCCTGCAAAGTTGGAAATTGCTGGATCAGAGGGGTTATAAGGCGGAGGATAGGCGGCGGCCGAGCGTCGCTCAGCCATCTCGGAAGCCTTCGCTGTCTGAACACCAGCCTGCCGCGGCTCGCCTCCAGCAAGCGCTTCATCGGTGCGCGCGCCGCGGAGTCATACCGCA
>JAJYMR010000337.1 GCA_021786815.1 Deltaproteobacteria bacterium | reverse complement strand
CGAAAGCGTTCGCTCGGCGAGTTCGGGCTCGCGCGGCGCACTCGCCATCCCCAGCCATGTCACCGGCCGCGCGCTCTCCTCGACCAGCATGCGCAGCAGTTCGGTTTCCTCCTCTGACACGAGACCCGGACGGCGCGTCAGCGCGACTTCGATAGCACCCCTTCCAAGCTCGCGCAGGGCGCGCGCGTAAGCCGCAAGCTCGTCGCGGCTTGCGAGCCGGCACGCAAGCGGACGCCCCTGGAACCCGATATGCTGCGGCAGCGTCGTAGTCGAGAAGCCGAAAGCCCCGGCCGCAACCGCTTCCTTGAGCAGCACCGCGATCTTCGCGGTCTCGTCGGGCCGCGCCTCGCGCTCCATCGACTCGTCGCCCATCACGAAATGCCGAAATGGCGTGAGTGGTGCGAGAAAGCCGAGGTTGATTGCGCTTCCACGCCGCTCGGCCGCGTCGAGGTACTCGGGGAAGGTTTCCCACTCCCATTTGATCCCTTTGCTGAGCGCGTCGTACGGAATCGCCTCGACGTTGACCAGGTCCCACGCGGCGACGTCTCTGACTTGCGGCTTGCACGGCGCGATCCCGACGCCGCAATTGCCCATCATCACCGACGTCACACCGTGCCAGCTCGTGCACGTCACCATCGGGTCCCAGCAGATTTGCGCGTCGTAATGGGTATGCGGGTCGATAAAGCCCGGCGCGACGACCAGGTCCGACGCGTCGAGCACGCGCGCGGCGCCGTCCTTGATTTTTCCTATTTCGGCGATTTTGCCGTTTGTGATCGCGACGTCTGCGCGCGCGGCGGGCGCACCCGTGCCGTCGATTACGGTTCCGTTTTTGACGATGAGATCATAAGCCATCGCGCTCTCCCCTGCTCGCATCGAAGCGGCGGCCTTTGCGCCGGGGCCGTCCCGTCAATCGGGTCGGGCGAACTCCCTTCTCTATCGCAATTCGCCCGCAGGATGACAAGTGCGCACGTACCGCCCGTTCAGGACGCGACGCTTCATACATGCGTGGGGATCCGTGCGTCCGGGACGCGGGTCGCCGGAAACCGCCCTGGGTCAGGCGACGATGCCCGAGGAGCGGAGGTCCGCGATCGTATCCGATGTGAGACCAAACTCGGTGAGTATCTCGTCCGTATGCTCTCCAAGCAGGGGCGCGGCGCGGCGGATTTCCGCCGGAGTCGCTTCGAAGCGCGCGGCCGGGCGCGGCTCGCGCATCGGGCCCGCGTGGGGATGCGTCGATTCCACGATGAGCCTGTTTTCGAGCACCTGCGGGTCGGTCAGCACCTGCTCGCGGCTAAGCACAGGCGCCGACGGAACCTGGTTCGCCTCAAGGCGCGCAAGCCATTCGGCCGACGTGCGCTCGCGCAGCACCCTGGCGGTAAGTTCGAGCCGTTGCTTCACGTTTGCGACGCGCGCCGCCGGCGTATTGAAACGCGGATCGTCGATCCATTCCGGATGCCCGAGCGCGGTCGCAAGGCCTTTCCATTCGGCGTCCGAAACCGCGCCAACCGTGATATATCCGTCGGCGGTTTCGAAAATCAGATCGGGGGAGCGCGGCCGCACCGCGCTGCTCTTCGCGCCGGGGAACGTATAGCGCGCCATCCCTTCGGGCCAAAGGAACGCGATTACCGCGTCCAGCATCGCGAGTCTCACGTGCTGCCCCTTGCCGGTCCGCTCGCGCGCGAGAATCGCCGCAGTAATCGCCTGTGCGGCGGTAAGAGCGGTCACCTTGTCAGGGACGATAAGGCGCATCATCCGCGGCCGTCCCGTCTCCCAATCGGCCTGGATATCGGCGAGCCCGGAGAGAGCCTGGATTACCGGATCGTAAACCCGCCTGTGCGCGTATGGACCTTTCTCACCGAAGCCGCTTATCGAAACATAGACGAGATCCCGCTTGACCGCTCTCAATTCGCGCTCGCCGATTCCCATGCGCTCGGCCGTGTCGGGACGGAAGTTCTGAACGAACACGTCGGCGCGCGCTACGAGCTTTTTCAGCAACTCGACGCCGCGTGACTGCTTCAGGTCGATCGCGATCGAACGCTTGTTGCGGTTGATGATCGCGAAGCTGGGTGAGAGCCCTCGACGCGACGCGCCGAGCGCCCGTGTCAGATCTCCCGTAACGGGAGGTTCCACTTTGACGACGTCGGCACCCTGGTCCGCAAGGATCATGGTCGCCATCGGACCCGACACCATCTGTGAGGCGTCGACGATCCGGTATCCGTCGAGCGCTCCCGCCATCGAAGAATTGCCCCTTCGCGCGTTTACGCCGAGACGCTTGCCGGCGGACGAAGCTCGCTCGCTGGCGTCGCGGCCAGGCTCACGGGCGTATTCGCCTCGAACGGGCTCTTGAGGCCGAGCCTGTCGCCGATCTCGCGCACCGCGGGCAGCACTTCCTGGCCGAGCAGCCGGATGCAGGTCTGCGAGTCCTCGTGGTTCACCTTCCCGTCGTTGGCCCAGAAGGCGAGGATCGAAGGCCGTGTCTCCTCGAGCAGGATACGCAGTTTTTCCACCACCTGCTCCGGCGTGCCGGCGATTATCGACATCGCCTTCAGCTGACGCTCGAAGGTCGGCGCAGGTTTCTTTTGATACACGCCGCCATGGGTTTCGGAAAGGAACTTGCGCGCCCATGGGCCGAGGTAGCCTGACGGCGCCGCCCATACGGGATCCAGGATTCCGGTGAACTCGCCCTGCATCCACATGAACTCGCGCGCGTTCTGAAGCGCCTTTTCCTCGGTTTCGGCGACGTGGCATCGGATAAGGTAGCCGCGCTGTTCGGGACCGGCGGTGTAGCCTGCCTGCTCGGCCGACTCGTCGTAGAGCTTCCAGATGTTTTTGCAGTCTTCGATCGAAGCGTTGAGGACCAGGTACGGGTAGCGATGCTCTGCGGCCCAGATGATCGTCTCGCGGCTCGAGACGCCGGGAATCCAGATTCGCGGATGCGGCTTCTGAAGCGGCACCGCCCACGGGTTGACGACCCGGAACTGGTAATGGTTGCCCTCCCATCGAAACGGCCCCGGCACCGTCCAGGTCTTGATGACCAGGTCGTGCGCCTCCTCGAAGCGCTCACGGTTGTAGGCGGGATTGGCGTTGGTCGCGATCGACTCCGTGCCTCCGCCGCGCACGAAGCCGGAAACCAGCCGCCCCTGCGAGACGAGGTCGATCATCGCAAGCTCTTCGGCAAGCCGCACTGGATTGTCAGAAATCGGAAGCGGATTTCCGAGCAGCACTATTTTCACGCGCTTGGTGACCGCGGCCAGAATCGAGGCGAAGATGTTGCACTTCGCCTGCATGCAGAACGGCGCATTGTGATGCTCGTTGAGCATGATGCCGTCGAAGCCGCATTCCTCCGCCAGCCGGTATTCCTCGAGCCGCTCCTGGTAAAGCTGGCTCGCCGCGACCGGATCGAAGTAACGGTTGGAAAAGATCAACGCCGTGTAGCCGAGCTTCTTGCCCTCTTCTTCCGGATAGGCCGACATCGGCTGCTCGGTAAAGTACATCAGATGCATAGGCGTGCTCCTTGGCGATTTCGTTCAGCGCGCGACCCCGGCGACAAACGCTTTTACCATCGCGGCAAGCTCGGCCGGGCGCTCGGCCTCGACGAAATGCCCCGCACCGTCGATCACATTCAGCTTCGCGTCCGCTATGAGGCTCGCGTAACGCTGCGAACAGCTTAAGGGCACGATTCGATCCTCGCTGCCGTGCACGAGCATCACGGACGCGCCGATCGTCCCGGCCAGATACGGCATCGCCTGGTCGAACATGTACGGCTTCCATGCGATCCGCGTAGTCATCTCGCGCGCCAGCTCCCACGCCTCCAGCCGAGCGCCGTCGATACTCGCGCCGTAGGTCTTTTCGAAGTCGGCAGGGTTGGCGAACCCGGTGCGCAGATAGTCAATCGTATTGACGATGAACTGGTCGAAAATCTCGCCGTTCGTCGGCTGTATCCCGGCCGAGCCGACGAGGACCATCCGGTCGAACCGATGCGGGCACGCAAGCGCGATCTCCGCCGCGACCCATCCGCCGAAGCCCAACCCTACGACGGCGGTCCGCTCAAGTCCGAGCGCGCCCAGGATCGACTGGTAAACGAACGCCATATCGCGCACGCTGCGCATCCAGTCGGGCCGGCTGGATTTTCCGTAGCCCGGATGCGACGGCACGAGCACCGTGAAGTCTCGCGCAAGCTGTGCGTAAAACGGAATCCATCCCTGGTTGCCGATATCGTGATGCAGCACGAGCAGCGGTGCGCCGCTTCCGCCGGTCATCACTTCGATCTTGAGACTCGCGGCTTCGATGAACCGCTCGCTGGGATTTGCGGAGCTCAAAGGCACTCTCCTCGATTCGGTTCGAATCGCAAATTGGCGCAACCCTCCTTCATTGTAAAGTCCCGGCGTGCCGCTGCTCGTTCGCCCGGTATGATGTGCTCCACTGTGCCATAAGCGAACTCCGTGATAGGAAATTCGATCATCGCGCCGCGCAAAGAAAGGATCTTATGGTTCCCGAGCGGACTCGCAGGCTTGAATTCGGTCTCTGGTATGACTTCCGGAATCCGACCCGATGGCGACAGCCGTACGATCGGCTTTACAACGAGACGATCGAGCAGGTCGCGTGGGCGGAGAATCACGGCTTCGATTACGTCTGGCTCTCCGAGCATCACTTCATCGACGACGGCTACTCGCCCTCGCTGATGCCGATCGCGGCGGCGATTGCCGCGCGCACGCGGCGAATCCGCATCTCAACCGCAGTGCTCCTGATGCCGTTCCATAACCCGATCCGCATCGCCGAGGACGGCGCCACGGTCGACGTGCTCTCGGGCGGACGCTTCGAGCTTGGCGTCGGCACCGGGTACAAGCTCGAGGAGTTCAAGGCCTTCGGAATACCGTTCAAGGAGCGCGGCGGCAGGACCAACGAGTCGCTCGAGATAATTCGAAGGCTCTGGGAAGGCGAGACGCTCACCTTCAAGGGGAGATACTTCGACCTCGAGCGAATTCGCCTCACGCCCGAACCGATTCAGAAGCCGCGGCCCCCGCTATGGGTCGGAGGATTCACGCCCGCGGCGGCGCGGCGCGCGGCCCGCTACGCGGACGGGTTCGTCGGCCGTCCCGAGAAATCCGTCTTTGAGATTTATCGCTCCGAACTCGAAAGGCTCGGCAAACCAACGGACAATCCGAGGCTCGCGTGCATGGCGGGCTCGCTCTTGTGCTCGGCGGATCCCGAAAAGACCTGGAACGAAGCGGCCGACCATATCATCTATCAGCACAACCTGTATTCGCGATGGTATCGCGAG
>JAJYMR010000340.1 GCA_021786815.1 Deltaproteobacteria bacterium | reverse complement strand
TCCTGACTCAAGCGCACGCGCGATATAGCGAGCGGGGCTGCGCTCGTTCCACCATCGCCGGCCTCCGCCGTCCGATTCGCCGCGCGCGAAACTATGCGCTCCCGCGCCGATTCCGAGGTAAGTCTCGGCGTGCCAGTAGGTGAGGTTGTGGCGCGCCTCATGGCCGGGGCGCGCGTAATTCGAGATTTCGTACATCGCATAGCCCCGGCGCGGAAGCTCCTCGCGCACCGCGGCGTACATCGCGGCCTGCTCATCACTCGCAAGCGGTGTTATCCGCCCGCGGCGCATCTCGGCGAAGAACGCGGTGCCCTCCTCGAACGTCAGGTTGTAGGCCGAGATATGATCCGGTTCGAGCGCCACAGTTTCGGCGATATCGGCCATAACGTCTTCGAGACTTTGGCCCGGGACTGCGAAGATGAGGTCGAGATTGAGCCGCTCGAAGCCCGCGCGATGGGCCATCCGGGCGGCTTGGCGGGTTTCGTCCGCGCGATGGATTCGGCCGAGGAACTTGAGCGTCGCGTCGTTGAAGGATTGCGCGCCGAAGCTGATTCGATTAACCCCGGCTGCGCGCAATTCCACGAGCTTTGTGTAGTCGACGGTGCCCGGGTTCGCCTCCAGCGTTATCTCGCAGTCGCGCTCAAGGCCAAACCGATTCGCGGCGCGGTCGATAATCGCTCCGATTGACGCGGGCTTGAACAGCGAAGGAGTTCCGCCGCCGAAGAAGATCGTTTTGAGGCGCCCGCCAGCGAAAGACGGTTCTTCGACGCGGCGATCGAGTTCGGCGATAAGCGCGCGAACGTACTCGTCCTCGGGCCACGAGGTTGCCGCGTACGAGTTGAAGTCGCAGTACGGGCACTTGGAGGCGCAGTAAGGAATGTGGATGTACAGCGAAAACGCCATCCGGCCCGGCTACCGTCCTTTGAACTCGGGCGTGCGCTTGCTCAAAAAGGCGTTCACTCCCTCGTTGAGATCCTCGCTGGACGCGACCAGCGCGACCATCTCCTTCAGGTAACCGAGCGCGCTCAGGTAATCCATCGAGGCCGAGCCGTAAATCGCCTGCTTGCCGAGCGCCATCACGAGCGGGCTGAAATTTTTGAGCTTGCTCGTAAGCCGGCACACCTCGGCGTCGAGTTCCGCAAGCGGGACGACCTGCGTCGCGATTCCCACCTCGTAGGCGCGCCGCGCGTTGATCCTCTCGCCGCCAAGCGCAAGTTCCACGGCGGCGCGCGGGCCGCAAAGACGCAGAATCGGCGCCATCACGACCATCGGGAACAGTCCGAGCCGTATCTCCGGCAGGCCGAATTCGGCGTTATCCGCCGCGAGCACGAAATCGCATCCTGCCGCCAGTCCCATCCCGCCCGCGAGTGCATATCCTGCCACCCGCGCGACTACAGGCTGCGGCATCCGATGGATTATCTCGAGCAGGTCGGCGACCGCGCTGAAATAGCGCCTGCGCGCGGGCAAGTCGCCAAGGCGCGCGACTTCCTTGAGGTCTGCTCCGGCGCAAAACGCGACGTCGCCCGCGCCGCGCAGGACCACAACCCGCGCCGAGTCGTCGACCGAGAGTTCCGTGAAGGCGCGCTTGAGTTCGGCCAGCGTGGGGGTGTTCAGGGCGTTTCGCGCGTCGGGCCGATTGATTGTAACGGTGGCGACCCCGTCATCGCGTTGAACGAGCAGGTTTTCTAATTGCATCGCACTTTTGATTTTACGGCCGAAGCGGCAGGTTTGTCATCGGGGCGCGCCCGGCGATATTACCCGAGGCGGCGCCTGCCAGTTATACTCATACGGCCATCAGGCGATTTGGAGCGTTTACCGTCGAGACCCGAAAGCATGAAGAACGTGCGGGCGAGCGGCCCGCCGCCGCGTCGGACGCCGGGCGGGGGGTTGCGGCCGCGCTCTCGCGCAGCCGCGCCGGCGCGAGCATCGTCGCCTCGGGAATTTTCCTGAGCCGTATCGCGGGAGTCGTCCGCCAGAGCATCTTCGCCCATTACCTCGGCAACTCCGCCGCGGCCGACGCCTTCATGGCGGGCTTCCGTATCCCGAACATCCTGCAGAATTTATTCGGCGAAGGCGTGCTTTCCGCGTCGTTCATCCCGGTCTACAGCCGGCTGCTCGCCCAGGGCGACGACGAGACCGCGGACATGCTGGCGTGGGGCGTCGCCTCGATGCTCGGCCTGGGGGTCGCGCTGATGGTCGCGGCAGGGGTTGCCGCGGCGCCTTACCTGATCACGGTAATCGCGCCGGGCTTTCACGGCGCCAAGCGCGAACTGACGATCACGCTGGTGCGGGTGCTGTTTCCGGGCGCGGGCATGCTCGCGATGTCGGCGTGGTGCCTGGGCGTGCTCAACAGCCACCATCGCTTCTTCGCGTCGTACGCCGCGCCGGTTGCCTGGAATATCGCGATTATTGCGACACTGCTGCTTTATGGGCCGCACAGCTCGCAAAGCCGGCTTGCGGTCGATATCGCGTGGGGCTCGGTGGTGGGCTCGCTTCTGCAGGTCCTCGTTCAGTTGCCGCAAACGCTCAAGCTTCTAAGAAAGCTCAGGCCCGAGTTTGGACGAATCACCGCGCCGCTCAAGTCGGTTTTCAAAAATCTGGGCCCGGTGATAGCTGGACGCGGCGTCGGCCAGATAAGCGGCTACGTCGACAACCTGCTCGCGAGCCTGCTTCCGACGGGCGCGGTGGCGGCGCTCAATTACGGCCAGATTCTGTACATGCTGCCGCTTGCGCTGTTCGGATGGTCGGTCGCGGCGGCGGAGCTGCCCTCGATGTCGCGGGCGGCGGCGTCGGAGGACGGGCTCGCGCCAATCCTGCGCGCACGCCTCAACTCCGGGCTCCGGCAGATCGCGTTTCTGGTGGTGCCCTCGGCGGCGGCGTTTCTGTTTGTCGGCGACGTGATCGCCGCGTTCATCTTCCAGTCCGGCGACTTTTCGCACGCCGACGCCATCTATGTATGGTCGGTGCTTGTGGGCTCGGGAGTTGGGATGTTGGCGGTCACGATGGGCCGGCTTTACAATTCGGCGTTCTACGCGCTCTGGGACACGAAGACGCCGCTCAAGTTCGCGACGGTCCGGGTGACGCTCGCCCTCGTGCTCGGATACCTGTTTGCGTTTCCGCTTCCGCGTGCGCTCGGAATCGCGCCGCGATGGGGTGTTGGGGGGCTGACGGCGTCGGCGGGGATGGCGGGATGGGTCGAATTCTCGCTGCTGCGATGGAAGCTCAACCAGCGGATCGGATGGACCGGGCTCGACCGCAGGTTTCTCGCGCGGCTTTGGGGGATGGCGCTCATCGCCTCGGTCGCGGCGTTTGCGCTCAAGCTTTACATCCCGTGGACGGGGCCGCGCCTGCGGGGCCTGACGGTTCTGCCGGCCTTCGGCATCGTTTACTTGGGTATCGCGTACCTGGCCGGGATGCCGGAGCTGATGCGTCTGGTCGCGATGGTCAGGGAGCGCCTCGGGACTCGAGCAGCTTCTCGATAGTGTGCGTCGTGCTGCGCCCGTGGAGAATCGGCGCTAGCACCACGTGTCCGCCATAAGATTCGATGAAATCACGTCCGTCCACGACCTTGTCGCGATAGTCCTCGCCCTTTACGAGGACGTCCGGCCTTACCGCGCGCACGATTTTCTCCGCGCGCGGCTCGTCGAATACGACCACGTAATCGACCGGTTCCATCGCGGCCAGGATTCGCGCCCGTTCGCTTGCGGTATAGACGGGCCGGCCGTCGCCCTTTATCGCGCGCACGCTGCGGTCGCTGTTCAGCCCGACCACCAGCAGGTCGGCCTGCGAGCGGGCGAAGCTCAAAAGCTGGACGTGTCCGGCATGGAGCACGTCGAAGCATCCGTTGGTGAACGCGATTCGCCTGCCCGCGCGGCGCTCGCGCCCGAGCGCGGACTTGAGCTCCTCGCGCGAGACGATCTTGCGCTCGTATCCGTCGCGCGAAGGGGCAAGCGCGCGCGCCAGGTCCTCGCGCGAGATGACCTCGGTTCCGAGCCGCGTGACCTCGATACTCGCCGCGAGGTTCGCAAGCCGGGCGGCGGAGGGATAGCCGAGATCAGCAACAAGGAACAGGCCGAACGTGCTAAGCACCACGTCGCCCGCGCCGGTTACGTCGTAAACGTCGCGCGGCATCGTGGGAATATACGTGCCCGCGCCGCCGCGCTCCGCCAGGTACATCCCGTCGCGATCGAGCGTTATCAGGCACGCGTCGAGTCCGAGCCGCTCGATCAGGAGCGCGCCGGCCGCGCGCCATGCGTCGCGGTCCGTAAGCCGCATCCCAGTCGCAAGCTCGGTTTCGTAGCGGTTGGGCGTGATCGCGGTGGCGCCGCGGTATATCGAGAAGTCCTCTGTAAGCTTCGGGTCGATCACGACCGGAATTTTCCTGCGCCGCGCGCCGTCGATTATCTCGCGCAGTATCCGCGGTGTCAGGATGCCCTTGTCGATGTCCGAGACGAGCACGCCGTCCACGCGCGCAAGCTGACGCTTGAGCTCGGTAAGCGCGCGCCGCTCGAGCGCGGGACTGAGCGGGCGGTTGTCCTCCTCGTCCACGCGCAGCAGCTGCTGGGTCGCGCGATGGGCCGCCTGGACCGAGCCAAGCAGCCGTTCCTTGACGATTGTCGGGCGCTCGGGATCGACGATTATCGAGCGGGTATCGACTCCGAGCCCGCGGAAGATCTCGCGCAGGAGCCGGCCGTCGGCGTCGGCGCCGACCACGCTGAGCGCGCTCACCCTGGCGCCGAGCGCGCACAGGTTCGCCATCACGAACCCCGCGTTGCCGGGTTTCTCCTCGCGCCGCGTGACGCGCAGAACCGGAATCGGCGCCTCGGGCGAGATTCGCGCCACGTCGCCCCACAGGTAACGGTCGACGATTACCTCGCCGGCCACGAGAACATGAACCGGTTTCAGGTCGGGAAGGTCCTGATACTTCTTGTGCGAGCTCTGCTCAGCGGCGCGAACGCGCCGAACTTTTGCCATGATGCGGCGATGATACGAAATCGCAAGGGCGGAATTAAGCCCGTCGCGCCGCAAATTTGGTTTGGCGGGCGTGAATTCATCCCCCCACACCTGGACGATGGGCTATGACAGCGCGGGCGACCTCACCAGCATCACCGACGCGAACGGCAACACCACGTCCTACACTTACGACGCGATGGACCAGCGCGCCTCGCGTAAGGACGCGCTCGGGGCGGCCGCAGCCTACGCCTACGACGGCAACGGCAACCTGACGCGGTTCACCGACCGGCGCGGCACGGTCACGGCCTACCAGTACGACGGTCTCAATCGGCTCGTC
>JAJYMR010000162.1 GCA_021786815.1 Deltaproteobacteria bacterium | reverse complement strand
TTACCGAAAGACGCATCGGAAGGAACGCGCTGAGCGTGAGCGGGCCCGGTACGAGCGCCGGGTCAGGGAGCGCACCGCCTCGAACGTCAAGGTGGCGCGGCGACCCCGTACACGAGGCGATTCCTAGACCGACAACGCGGAAGCGGCGGCGGCCCTTGGATGCGCGAACGTGGCGACCGGGTACTTTCCAAACTCTTGCGCACTTCGGCCAATTCCGTGGGCCCGGCGGACTCAGACCACGAACTAGCGGCGGGCGCGACGTCGCGGCGCCTTCCTGCGTCCGGGCGCGCGAGATTGCGCTTTCGCGTCGCGCGCGTGGGCTGCAAAGGCGCCCACCGGAGTCGTCAGAAAGTCGGCGATTCGAGCGAGCGCGCCGAGATCGCTGATTCCCACTTCAATCTCCGGCGAGACCGCGAGCTTGACGTCCCCGGAAAGCTCGCGCGCATAGCGATCGACTCGCGCGATGTCCGCGAGCACGCGCACGCGGTACTCCTCAAGGAAATCGACCACGCTTTTGATCCCGCGATCGCTGCTGATATCCGCCTTCATTGACGCGCGGAGCGCGCTAATCCCCTCCAGATGCCTGGGCGGCGACGTCGGGTCATGCATCACTTCGGACCACGTTTCCTCGTCGAGGAAGCGGTTCAGCACGATCGCGCCGAGACCGAGTCTCTCGCTTCGCATCTCGTCGATAAGCTCCTGCGCGCCGCGCAGCCGATCCTCCTCGGCGGTTGTGACCAGGACGAAATGCGCCGAGGGTGAGCGCAGCAGCGCCTCGGTTTTGCGCAGCCGATCGACGGTTGCGTCGAGCGTCTCCGAGGCGGCGGCAAAAAAATCCGAGATGGTCGAAAGCACGCCCTTGCCCGCGAAGCGCTCGAGTTCGCGCACCACGAAGCGCGCGGCCTGGCTCGCAAACTTCATCGCAAGCCTTCCCGCCGAGAGCGACGGCGTGAACAGCCATCGCGCGGTCCTCGAATCGAGCAGCCGGATAAGCCGCGCCGGCGCTTGCAGAAAATCGAACGCGTGCGCGGCCGGAGGCGTATCTACGATCTCGATATCGAAATCGCCGTTCTGATGGAGGTCGTAGAGCTTCTCGAGCGCGGCGTACGCCTCGGAACCGGCGAACTCGGTGCTCAAGCTCTTGTAAAAGGGGTTTTCGAGGATTCGCCGCCGGGTCGCCGGATCTTTGGCGAACTGCTCCGCCATCGCGTCCCACGCCCCCTTGACGTCGAGCATCATCGCGGAAAGCCGAAGATCGGGAGCGAGACCGGCGGCGCGAAGCTGTTCGGCGGATAGCGGTGTCGGATTACCCGCGAGCGAATCAAGTCCGAGCGCGTCGCGAAGCCGGCGCGCCGGGTCAACGGTGATTACAGCGGTGTTCAATCCGGCTTTTGCCGCGGCAATCCCGAGCGCGGCTGCGACCGTCGTTTTTCCGACTCCGCCGGTGCCGAGCAGGATGATTATCGAGCCTTTACGCAGCAGTTCCTTCATTGCGAGCGTCGAGCACACGATAGCAGGCTTGACCGCCCGGCGCATCGCGCCCGCCCTCGCCTCGGGCTAGAATCGTCACGTTTACCTGGCGCTCCGCTTCCTGGAAATCGGAATATCGGGTCTTCGCAAAGCGCCGGCTGAAAGGGAGGACTGGCGAGATGGAGTGGCTGGCAGTGGCCGCGGCGGTCGTGCTCGGCGGCGCGGCGGGATGGCTGATTTCAGGCGCGCGAGAGCGCGCGCGGGCGGAACGTCTGGCGCGGGAGGCCGAAGTAAAGGCGGGCAGGGCCGAAGCCGAGGCCGCGGCCGAGCGGGCGCGGCGCGAAGCGGCCGAGAGCCGGCGCGACGAGCTGGCCGCGCAGCTTTCCCAATCCGAAAGCGCCCTTGCCGAGACGCGCGCGCGTGCCGAGGAAACCTTCAAGCGGCTCGAAGAGGAGAAACTTCTTCTGGCCGATGCCGAGCGCAAGCTTGCCGACACCTTCAAGTCGCTTGCGGCCGACACGCTTCGCGCGAACACTTCCGATTTTCTCAAGCTCGCCGAGGAAAAGCTCAGGGCAAACCAGGAAATATCGGCGCGCGACTTCGAAGCCCGGCAAAAAGCGATCGACGAGATGGTGCGGCCAGCGCGCGAGTCGCTCGCGAAGCTCGACGAAGAGATGCGGAAAATCGAGGCCGACCGTCGCACTGTCGAAGGCGCTCTTGCCGAGCAGCTTCGAGCGCTCGGCTCGCAGACGACCCGCCTGGTTGACGCGCTCAAGACGCCGTCGGTGCGTGGGCGATGGGGCGAAGTGCAGCTAAGGCGCGTGGTCGAGGTCGCCGGGATGGTCGAGTATTGCGACTTCTTCGAGCAGGAGGGCCACGAAACCCAAAACGGCCGCATCCGTCCCGACATGCGCGTGCAACTGCCCGGTGGCAGGAACGTGGTGGTCGATTCGAAAGTCCCGCTCAAGGGCTATCTCGAAGCGATGGAGGCTGGCGCCGAAGAGCAGCGCGCGCTCAAGCTTGCCGAGCACGCAAACCAGGTGCGCGCGCATATCGCCCAGCTCTCGTCGAAGGCCTACTGGGACGCGTGCCGACCCACGCCCGAATTCGTCGTGCTGTTCCTACCGGGCGAGATGTTCTTCAGCGCGGCGTTGCAGCAGGACCCCGCGCTTATCGAGGACGCCGCCGCAAAAAAGGTCATCCTCGCGACGCCGACCACGCTTATCGCGCTGCTCAGAGCGGTCGCCTACGGATGGCGCCAGGAGCAGCTTGCCGAGAATGCCGAGCGAATCAGTCGCCTCGGACAGGAACTGCACGAGCGTGTCGCCACGATGGCGGAGCATCTCGCAAGGCTCGGCGCCGCGCTCGGCAGGGCCGTCGAATCCTACAATCAGACGGCACGCTCGATGGAGAGCCGGGTGCTGGTCGCCACGCGGCGCTTCAGGGAACTGGGCGTGGCGGGCAAGAAGGAGGTCGAGGAACTGCCGATGATCGAAAGCGCGCCGCGCGAGACCGCTCAGGCGGCGGGCGGCGATTCCGAGGAAAGCTGACGAGGGCGCGCGCGCAGCGTCTACTGCGTTTCGACGTCCGTGGGCGGCGGCGGTTTGAGCTGGCTTCGCTCGCGTCCTTCCTCGATCCACGCCATCACTTCGCGCCGCTCGCGCTTTAAGTAGTTCGCGACCGCCTTGGCGAGTCCCGGATGCGCGATGAGGTGCGCGCTTCGCGTGAGTGCCGGATCGAATCCGCGAAGCCATTTGTATTCGCCGCCCGCGCCCGGCTCAAAGCGCGTGAGGCCGTTTCTGATGCAGTGCTCGATGCCCGCGTAATAGCAGACGTTGAAGTGCAGGAACCGATGCTCCTCGAAGCATCCCCAGTACCGTCCGTAGAGCACGCCCGATTTCTGCACGTTGAAGGTTCCCGCGATTAGCCGGCCCGCGCGATAGGCCAGCACAAAACAAAGGTAACGCTTGAAGTTTTTGGCAAGCTCGAAGAAGCGCGGAGTGAGATAACGCCGGCCCCAATAGAGCTTGTCGATCGTCGAAAGATACAGCCGGTACATCGAGGGAAATATCTCGTCCGGGATCTCCTCGCCCGCGACGATCCTGAGCTCGATTCCCTGCTCGGCGAGCGCCGCACGCTCATGGCGCACCGCGGAGCGGCGCTTGTGCTTGAGCCGGTTCAGGTAATCGTCGAATTCGCGAAAACCGCTGTTGTGCCAGTGGTACTGGTATCCGAGGCGTTCGAGGAACCCGAGTTCGACCAGCGCCGCCGCCTCGTCCTGTTCGAGAAAGTTAACATGCGCCGAGGAAAGATTGTTCTCTTCGCAGAGCTTCGCGATAGCGCCCGCCAAAATCGGGACGATCCGCTTGCGGTCGATAGCGGGCGCGACCAGAAATCGCCGTCCGGTGTGCGGCGTGAAGGGAACGCCCACCAGCAGCTTCGGGTAGTAGCTCACTCCGGCGCGCTCCGCCGCTTCGGCCCATCCGTGGTCGAAGACGAATTCGCCCATGCTGTGGCTTTTGAGATAAGCGGGGCAGGCGGCGATTGGCCGATGGGAGGCGCGCTCGCGCAAGACCAGATGGCACGGCGCCCATCCGGTCTTGCGCGACGCGCTCGCCGATTGCTCCATCGCGAAAAGCCAGTCCCATTCAACGAAGGGCGAGTCGTCTTCGCCGAGCAGGGAGTTCCATTGCTCGCGCGCAATCTTCGAGACGCCGTCAACCACGGCAAGCTCGACAGCCCCGTTGCCTGCGTCGGGCGAATTCATCGCGGCATCTCGGCCTTCGCATGCATCGCGAACACAATAGCAGAACTGCGCGCTACGATTCCCGCCATGGAGCCTGGTTTGAGAATACTCCCTACACCCCGCGCGGATTTGCTATTCTATTAATGCGCGAATCGCGCCGAGTTGAAGATTTGGCGATGGGCGAAGAGAGCAGGCGAGCGGGGCTGACCGCGCGTATCAATGGCCGCGGCGATGGAGCGGACCAGGGCGGCGATGCGGCCACGGAGCGGCGCACGCGGACCAAAGCGAAGACCAAGCGCCCGCCGATGTACAAGGTGATCCTGCTCAACGACGACTACACTCCGATGGAGTTCGTCGTCGACTTGCTGAAGACCGTGTTTCACAAGCCGCACGCCGAGGCGACGCGCATTATGCTCTACGTCCATCAGAACGGGATGGGCGTTGCGGGCGTGTATCCATACGAGATTGCGGAAACCAAGGTCCGCGCCGTCGAGGAGATGGCGCGCGAGGCCGAATATCCGCTCAAGTGCGTGATGGAAAAGGAGTAGGAGAGCCGCGCCGCGGCGCATACCAGGATGCCATCGGGAAATATCATGCTGAGCCGCGAACTGCAGGTCACGCTGCAGTTGGCCGTCACCGAGGCGGTGAACCGCCGCCACGAGTTCGTGTGCCTGGAGCACGTGCTGTACGCGATGCTCCATGACGTGACGACCAGCAACATCCTGCAGCAATGCGGCGCGAATCTCGAGGAGCTCAAGCGCAAGCTCGCCCGCTATCTAGACGAGTCGGTTGAACGGCTGCCGCGCGGCGAGACCGTGATGCCGCGCTACGCGATGGGTGTGCAGAGGGCGCTCCAGCGCGCCGCGCTGCACGTCCAGTCGGCGGGACGCAACGAGATAAACGGCGGCAACGTGCTGGTCGCGATGTTTCACGAGAACGAATCGGCAGCGTTTCTTTTCCTGCAGGAGCAGGGAGTCTCGCGCTTCGACGTTATCAATTTCATCTCGCACGGCGTCTCCAAGATCGGCGGCGACGAGGAACGCGAGACGCGCGGCACCGAGGACGACGCCGATGGCGACGCCGATGCCGAGG
>JAJYMR010000067.1 GCA_021786815.1 Deltaproteobacteria bacterium | reverse complement strand
TCGAGCGCCGCCCGATCGTCGAGTTCGCGCACGATAATCGGCACGGTCTTGAGCCCGGCGGCTCGCGCCGCGCGAAGCCTGCGCTCGCCCGCGATAAGCTCGTAGCGTGTTCCGTCGGGGCCGCCTGCCGCGGCGCGCACGATCAACGGCTCGATTACGCCCTGGCTTTCGATCGCGCGGCGCAGCTCTTCCAGGCGCTCGGGGTCGAAACGCTGGCGCGGCTGATAAGGCCCCGGCGCAATCGCCGAAACCGGCGCCATCGCGACGCCCTGCTCCGGTGCCTGCGAGGTGGCGTTTTCGACGGCGCTGTCGCCGCCTCCGATAAGTGCGTCCAGGCCTCGACCCAACGGCTTTCGAATCATCCTCGTTCCCCCGCGTTCATGCGCCGATGGCGGCGTCACGCGTCAGAATTTCCTCGGCAAGCGCCCGGTAGCCCTCCGCACCCGCAGACCTGGACTCGTATTCGAGCACCGAAAGCCCGTGGCTGGGGCTCTCCGAGAGCCTCACGTTACGCGGTATCACCGCGTTGAAGACCTTGTGCGGAAAATGCTGCCGCACCTCGCGCGAAATTTCGTGGCTCAAGCGATTGCGCGAGTCGAACATCGTGAGCACCAACCCCTCGATTTCAAGCGTCGGCCGGAACTTCGACTTTACGCGGCTGATGGTTCCGAGCAGGGAGGTCAGGCCCTCGAGCGCGTAGTATTCGCACTGCATCGGAACCAACACGGAGTCGGCAGCCACCAACGCGTTCAGTGTGAGCAGCCCGAGCGACGGCGGCGTATCTAATATAACATAGTTATATTGTCGCCCCTCGGAACCCAGAAGTGCGAGCAGGCGTCGCTCGCGGCCTTCCATCGTGACAAGTTCGATTTCGGCGCCGACCAAATCAGGCCCGGCACCGGCAAGGGCCAGGTTCGGACGAGCCTCGATGATAACTTCGGACAGCGGCGCGTCCAAAATCAGCGCATGATAGATGCTTTTGTTGCGTTGGATCTGGCCGCGAACCTCAGGCGAGGAGACCAAGCCTGATGTCGCGTTGCCTTGGGGATCGAGATCGACGAGCAGGACACTGCGACCGGCCTGCGCAAGCGCTACCGCGAGGTTGATTGCAGTCGTCGTTTTGCCGACGCCGCCCTTTTGATTGGCGATTGCTATTACCCGCCCCACATCCAACCCCGCACCACCGAAGAAAGGCCGCAGAAGGCGGTTTCACGTGAAACCGATGCGATTAATTTACGCGAGCGATACGGGAAATCAAACTTTGCGAGCGCCTCTGCTGGAATCAGCGCGATTTAGCGGGGATTTTTTGTGAAGAGAGACGCCGCTCAGTGCTTGCGCCATATGGCAAGAACCCTCTCGACGCGCGCCCCGTCGCGCTCGACCGCGTAGGCACGGCGCACGTATTCGCCCAAACCGGCCGCACGGGCAGCGTCGAGGCTCAGCCTCTGCGACGGGCTCGCGTAGAGCATCGCTAGCCCCGAGGGACGAAGCGCACTCGCGGCGATCGGATAGAAGGACGCAGGCTCACCCATCGCGCGCGCGCTCACCAAATCGAACTCGGGTGAGAAATGCGAGGGCGTGATACGGGCGGTATCGACTCGAACGTTGTCGAGCCCCATCTCGGCGATCGTTACGGAGAGAAAGCTCGCGCGCTTGCGACGTGACTCGGCCAGCGTGAAGCTCGCCGCAGTTGCGGCAGCGAGCACCAGCCCGGGAAATCCCGCGCCGCTTCCGATATCCAGTATCTTGCGATCGGCGCCGAACGCTCCCGCCAATATCCCAGGCTCGGGGCCGGCGGCAATTACGGCTGGCATCAGGCTGTCGATTGTGTGAAAGGCAACTTCGACCGGGTCATCAGGATGGGCGGTGAGGTTCGCCGTGCGGCCCCATAGCGCGAGATTCGTGGCGAGTCTCTCGATACATTCCGCGAATCTGTGGATGTCAGCAGGGGCGTAGGAAAGATTTCTGAGGCGCGCGACAACCTTCTCGCGGACGGCGCGCCCTATCGAACTCGGGTCAGACTCTGGCGAGACCTGCCGCCCCTGTTTCACGTGAAACAATCGCGCGCGTGTCAGTGCGCGCGGCCTGAAGCGGCCTTCAGATGCACTGCGAGCAGCGAGACAGCGGCGGGCGTGATTCCAGGCATCCGCGCCGCCTGCCCCAGCGATCTGGGGCGCGCATTCGCGAGACGCTCGCGCACCTCGGTCGAAAGCCCTTGCACTGTGTGAAAATCGACCCAATGCGGAATCGGCGTATCCTCGAGCCGCTTGAAACGCTCGATCGCTTCGAGTTGACGCCTGACGTATCCGTCGTATTTCACCTCGATTTCGAGTTCCGCAGCGTGGTCGAAGTCGAGTGCCGACTCCAGTCCGACCATTCTGAGCACCGCGCCATACGAAATTTCGGGACGCCGGAGCAGTTCTATCGCCCGAACTGCCTGGTTTATTGGCGACGAGCGGCAATCTTGCAGAATCTGGTTGTTTTCAGCGCTATTCGCCACCATCGATGCCCTGAGTCTCTCGATTTCCGCGCCGACCAGCTCGCTCTTTCGCCGGAGCCGCGCACCCGCGGCCGCGTCGAGGAGCCCTAGCCGCTCGCCGATCGCTGACAGACGCCGGTCGGCGTTGTCCTCGCGCAAAACGAGCCGGTACTCGGCGCGCGAGGTGAACATCCGATACGGCTCACCGCCAATTCCCCGCGTCACAAGATCGTCAATCAGCACGCCGATATACGCCTGGTCGCGTCCTAGAATCAGGGGCGGTTCGCCCCTCATCGAGAGTGCGGCGTTGATTCCGGCGACCAAGCCCTGTGCGGCGGCCTCCTCGTAGCCGGTCGTGCCGTTTATTTGCCCGGCGAAGAAAAGCCCGACAACCAGGCGTGTTTCCAGCGACGCCGTCAATTGGGTCGGGTCCGAGAAATCGTATTCGATCGCGTATCCCGGCCGCATCACTTCGGCCTTCTCAAGCCCCTTTATCGACCGCACCATCGCGAGTTGCACGTCCAACGGCAGGCTGGTCGAAAGCCCGTTGGGATATACTTCGACCGTGTCGCGCCCCTCGGGTTCGAGGAAAATCTGATGCCGCTCTTTGCCGGCGAAACGCATTACCTTGTCCTCGACCGACGGGCAATAGCGCGGGCCGCGGCTCTGGATGGTCCCCGAGTACATTGGCGAGCGCCCGATATTCTCGCGGATTATCCGATGGGTTTCCGCGTTGGTGAACGTAAGATGGCAGGGAATCTGCGCCTGCCCGATACGCGAGGTGCGAAAGGAGAAAGGCGGCGGCGGCTCGTCGCCCGGCTGGACCTCCAGTTCGGAATAATCGATCGTCCGGCCGTCGAGCCGCGGGCAGGTTCCCGTCTTGAGCCGGCCGACTCGAAAACCCAGCTCTCGCAGATGGTCGCTGAGGCCCATCGCAGCGAAATCGCCCGCGCGGCCCGCCGAATAATTGCGCTCGCCGACGTGCACCAGGCCCTTGAGAAACGTACCCGTCGTTAGCACGACAGAGCGCGCGGCAAAGCTCTCACCGATTTGCGACTCCACACCGACAACGTGTCGATTTTCGACTATCAGCCGCTCGACGCTGGCCTGGCGGATCTGCAGGTTGGGCGCAGATTCGAGCGCGCGCTTCATCCTGGCCCGATACGCGGCCTTGTCGGCCTGGGCGCGGCGCGCGCGCACAGCGGGACCCTTGCGGGTATTGAGAAAGCGGAACTGGATCCCGGTCTCGTCTATCGCCACGCCCATCTCACCGCCGAGCGCGTCAATCTCTCGCACCAGATGGCCCTTGCCAATTCCGCCGATCGCAGGATTGCACGACATCTGGCCGATATGGTCGAGATTGAGCGTGAGCATCAGCGTCCGCGCGCCCATCCGCGAAGCGGCGAGCGACGCCTCGATTCCGGCGTGCCCCGCGCCGACAACGATAACGTCGTAAGTCATACGGAGAATCCCAAGATTATTACGCGTCCGGCGCGCCCGACAAGATTCGACCTACAGATCGTAGTATACTCTGTCATTTAGTAAGGCTCTGCGGATGCCGTTTCGGCGCCCGTCATTTTCCGATACAGAACTCACGGAAAATCGCGTCCAGGATGTCTTCGCGATGGACCTCGCCGGTGACTTCGCCAAGCGCGTCGGCGGCTGCGGCCACGTCCACAGCGACGATCTCGGGGGGCATCGCGGACAAAAGGCTCTCCCGCGCGGCCGAAAGCGCGTTCAGTGCGCGACCGAGGGACGCGCGATGGCGTTCGCGCGAGATTGCGACGCCTGCGCCAAGCCCAGGCGCGGCTAGTTCCTCGGCAAGGCACACGATCTCTTTGCGAAGCGAGTCGAGCCCCTCGCCTCGAAGAGCGGAGAACGGCACTATCGGCATCGCAACGCCTGCTGCGCGTAGGGAGGCCGCATCAAGCGCGGGTGGCAGGTCGCCCTTGTTCAGGATTGCGACTCCGCTCCTGCCACGACATCGCTCGATAACCATCCGGTCGTCGTCGTCGAGCGGGCGGGCGCAATCGAACACGGCGAGCACCAGGTCGGCATCGGAAAGGGATCTGTAAGTCCGCGAAATTCCGATATTTTCAACCTCGTCGACGCTCTCGCGCACGCCGGCCGTGTCCTGCAGAACCAGCGCGCACGCGCCGAGCTGCATTGCTTCTTCGATGACGTCGCGCGTGGTTCCGGGAACGGCGGTAACGATAGCCCGCTCGACTCCGAGCATCAGGTTGAGCAGGCTCGACTTACCGACGTTTGGTTTTCCAATAATCGCGACACGCGCTCCTTCACGCGTCATCCGGCCTCTCTCGAAGCTTTGGTGCAACATTGCGACATCATCCCTAAGGCCGTCGATTGACGATGCAATTTCGCAACGCGACGGCAAATCTATATTTTCATCGGAAAAATCAATCTCAGCCTCAAGGTGAGCGCGGATCGAGACAATCTGGCTGCGTAGGTTCGTTATTTTTTCGCTCAGTGCGCCGGCCATCTGGCTTAACGCGAGTTTGAGCGAGCCTTCGCTCCGGGCGGCCACCAGATCGGCGATCGCTTCCGCCTCGGTCAAGTCGACGCGGCCGTTCAAAAATGCGCGGCGGGTGAACTCGCCCGGCTCGGCCATCCGCGCCCCGGCCGCCATCGCTGCGCCGAGGATCCTGCGGACGAGATAAACACCGCCATGGCAGTGGATCTCGGCGATGTCTTCACCGGTAAACGTGGCAGGCGCGGGCATCCGGACCGCCATCGCGCGGTCAAGAAGTGCGCCGGTCTCGGGGTCGATCACCTCGCCGAGGACAAGCTTTCGCGGTTCAAGCCTGGCGTTCGGACGTAGTGG
>JAJYMR010000184.1 GCA_021786815.1 Deltaproteobacteria bacterium | reverse complement strand
GAGGACAACGGCGACGCGCATCACAAACGCCAGATCATGGGCCGCGAAGTCGTGATCGCGATAACCGGCGGAAATCTCGACTTCGGCCCGTGGGAGCAGATCTTCTATGGAGAGTTCGACGGCCGTCGGCCCAAGCGTGTCCTGATCAAAGTGATCGGCGAGTGACGGCCGCGGATGCCTCCTCATCGGAAACGCGCGCAGCCGGGTCGCGAAAAGCGCGGGAGTTCGGCTGCTCGGCGCAGCGCGGGACCGACGTGGCCCTAAGCTCCGCCGAGTGAGATCCTTTGCCTATCGCCGATCGCGGAGGAAACGGCAATGGCAAACTTCGTGATGCTGTTCCGGTTCACCAGACAGGGTTTGGAGAAGGTCAAGCAAAGCCCGCAGCGGATCGACGCGTTCAAGAAGGTTTTTACTTCGCACGGAGCGCGGATCAAGGAGGTTTACGCGATGCTCGGCGAGTACGACACCATGTTCCTCGTCGAAGCGCCCGACGATGAAACCGCCGCCACGCTTTCGCTGCTGATTGGCAGGGACGGCAACGTGCGCGCCGAAACCCATCGCGCGTTCACCGAAGAGGAATTCCGCAAAATGGTCGCACAGCTGCCGTAGGCCGGGCAGCCCGCGGGGCGGGCTGCTGGCGAATCCCCGACGAAACGCGGTGGGGCGCGACTCCATGAAACGGCCGCTACCTTCGCGCGAGGCCTTCCCGCGGAGGCCGCGCCGCGCACCCAACGCACACGGAGCGTGCGCAGTCCCGTGCTCCGGAAATCGTTTCCGCTGCGGCAACGAAGCGCGCGGAGCCGGGGCTCCGCGCGCCATTCCGACGCTACTGCCCGCCTGCCGCGCCGAGTTCCAGAAGCCTGCGAGCGCCCGCGAGGCTCAGGGCGTCATTCGTGCCGTCCTCGATCAACGAGGCGCGCGCGTCGCGAAAGAGTTTTTCGAGCGGATACTCCTTGCTGAGTCCGTTGCCGCCGAAGATCTGGAGCGCATCGCTTGCGACTTCGAGGGACGCTTGGGTGCAGAAGGTCTTGGCCGCTATCGCATGTTCCAGCGAAGGAACCGGGGCCGAGTTGTTGTAGATCATCGCCGCGCGCGACAGCGTGCGGCACGCCTCGACCTTGGTGAACATCTCGAACAGATGCTTCTGGACGAGCTGATGCTCGCAGATGGGCTTGCCGCCCTGGATCCTTATCCTCGAATAGGCGAGCGCCTCCTCGAAGGCCGCGCGTGCCACGCCCGTGAACGCCGCCGCCATCGAGGAATTCGCTCCCGCCAGCGTCCGCGTCAGCGCCATCTCGTAGACCTCGGGCCCCATCAGCATGAACCGGCGCGGAATTCGCACCTCGTCAAAGAAAATCTCACCCTGGTTGAGCGCTCGCTGCCCGAGTTTGTTCAGAGGCTTGCCCTTGCTTACGCCCGGTAGATCGAGCGGCACGAACGCGATTCCGCCGCCGGCCATCCCCTTGGACGGCTCGACGGTAAGATATGCGAGCGCGTGGGTCGCAATCGTGCCGTTGGAGACCCATGAGGACTTCTGGCCCGTGATGATGTAATCGTCGCCGTCGCGGCGCGCGACGAGTTGCCCACTCACCCGCGCGTCCCTGAATTCCGGCGTTCCGACCACGATCGTATCGGAGCCGTGCTGCGGCTCCGTGATCGCCCAGCATCCGATCATCGAGGCGTGCCTGTCGTTCATGAACGGTTTGACGAACCGCTCGACCATCTCGGGGTCCTGGACGGAGGCAAGCGACGCGAATGGAAAGGACGCGACCATGATTCCGAGCGCAAGGTCAACGCTGCCCCATGAGAGCTCTTCGAGCAGGATGTGCAGGCCGAGCCCGTCGAGTCCCAGTCCGCCCATCTCGGGCGGAAAACCGGCCGTGTGATAGCCAAGCTGATAGGCCTGTTCGAAAACCTGGCGGAGGCGCGAGCGCGGGGCTATCACCTCGTCGGGATTCGCAATCTTGTCGAGTTCGATGGCCGCCGGCCGCAGTACGTCTTTGGCAAAGCGATGCGCGCTCTGGCGGAGCTGCTCGTATTCCTGCGGGAAATGGGCGTCAAGTTCGCGGTAGTAGTAGTCCATGTGTCTCTCCCGCAGGCAGCAAAGAGCACATTACGTACCGTTGCAAATCGTCCAGATAACGCGCGGGCGGAAGTTCTGCGATCTCCGAAACCTGCATCCTTTCGCGCCAGAATCGAATTACGTGATTCCGACAGCGCCACGCGCTTGAATTCGCGCTCTGGCAGGTGCGGGCGCGTTACGGCTGGAGCATCATGCGCTTCCACACCTTGCCGGTTCGGATAAACACCTCGCGCCGATGGAGCCGGCTTGCGCCGCGAATCCAGAACTCGATGCGTGTTGGGCGCAGGCGAAAACCGCCCCAGTAGGGCGGCCGTGGGATGGCCTTGCCGGCGAACAAACTCTTCGCGCGGGCGACACGTGCGACCAGCTCGGCTCGGCTTTTCAGCGGAGAGCTCTGGACCGAGACACTCCCCGAAAGCTGGCTGCCGCGCTCGCGGCTGGCCCAATATGAATCTGCTTCCTCGTCAGACACCGCTTCGACCGAGCCCTCAACCCGCACCTGGCGGTTTGTCCGATCCCAGTAGAAGGCAAGCGCCGCGGAGGGATTTTCCTCAAGCGTCCGGCCCTTGGCGCTTCGCTTGTCGGTGTAGAAGACGAAGCCGTGCTCGTCGGCCTGCTTGAGCAAAACGAATCGGACGGCGGCCTCGCCCCGAGCGCTCGCGGTCGCAAGCGCGGCGACGTCAAGCATCGGGTCGCCGGCATCTCGCGCTTGAGCGAACCATCGGTTGAAACGGACGACAGGATTGGCTGAATTTTTCATTCCGAAGAGGTACCAGGAAGCAAAAAGAGAGCCCAGGCGCGGACCGACCTCTTGTCGCAAGCGCGGCGCGTCAACATCGGAGCTTACGCGAGCCGTTGGTTGCGAGCAAATTTTGGCGATTGCGGGGGAGTTGGAGACTGGCGTGCGTGGCTGGCAGGATCAAGGCGCGCTTCGTGGCGCCAGGCGGGGATAGGTAGCGGAAAAACTTTGCGACAGGCGCCTTCAGCGGGCGCCGCGCCCGAACAGGACCACTTTGCTGGTTTGCAGCATGATCTGCAGGTCGAGCGTAAGCGTCCAGTTCTTTATGTAGTAAAGATCGTAGGCGAGCTTCTGCCGCGTGTCCTCGATGCTTGCGCCGTACGGATAGCAGACCTGTGCCCATCCGGTGAGCCCGGGCCTGACGAAATGGCGGTACTCGTACAGCGGCATCGCTTCGAGCACCTTGCTTACCATTTCAGGGCGCTCCGGCCGTGGCCCGATCAGGCTCATCTCGCCCTTGAAGACGTTTATCAACTGCGGGAGTTCGTCGATCCGAAGGCGCCTGATGAGCCGTCCAACCCTGGTCACCCTGGGATCGCCCTCGATGGCCCATACGGCGCCCGTCGTGCGTTCGGCGTCCTGGCGCATCGAGCGGAACTTATACACGCGAAAAACCTTCCCATCGAGTCCGACACGCTCCTGCGAATAGAGAATCGCGCCTTCGGAATCCAGCTTTATTGCTATCGCGGTCGCGAGCGCGAGCGGCAGCGCCAAAAGCGCGAGCGCCGTCGCGGCCGCGAGGTCTATCGCGCGCTTAATCGCGCGGCGAAATCGCGAGTGCAAAGAGCCTCCCGAAGCGAGCAGCCATCGCTCGTCAAGAATCGCAACCGGCAGCCGGCCCGTGAGCCGTTCGTAGAATGAGTAGAAGTCCAGCACCTCGGTACCTTGCATCCGGCATCTGATCAGCTCGCGGACCGAAGCCGCGGGGTCCAGCACCACCAGGATATCAACCGGCAGCCGCGTGGCGAGTTCCGACACCGATGGCGCGCGATGGAGCGGCACGGGGTCGTTGCGCCGCCGCTGCTGCGATTCGAACGGCTTGTCCGTTTCGCCTGCCGTCGCTGCGTAGCCAAGAAAGTTGTAACCAAGATGGCCTCGCCGCGTGATCTCTTCCGCGAGCATTGGGCCGGTTTCTCCGAGCCCAAGTGCCATGACTCCTATACCGAGACGCTTGAACAGGAAATGGTGCGCAAAGACCCGCCATGCCACAAGCGACGAGCCGGCGATCATCGTATTCGCTACGTAAAACGCGGCTCCGAGATTCAAGCTTGGCGCGAGCGTCCCCACGAGCATCAGAAGCAAACTGACTTCAGCTGTAGCACCCAGCGTCGCGGCTACTATCCAGTAAGGTGAACGCGGATGCCGCTCGAGTGCGTAAAGATCCTGGAAGTAGAGAGCGCATACGTACAGAAGCCCAACGATAGGCGCTACGAAATAAGGTTCGACTGGATAGCCGCCAAGCGGTCCGTCTCCCGCCGACAGCAGGTAAACCGTTGCCACGGAGAGCGCAAAGTCGCCGCCAATGAGCAGAGCCAGCTTTGCGCTGAGTTCTTTGGGTGCGAACATGGTCTGTGACCTCGATGGTGGAATGGAAATCGCCGAGCCCCGAATGCGGTTGTCCGTCAACGGATGTGCGCGATGAGTGAACGGACGGCTCAAGCAGCCGGGATTGGCCTGCCGAGCTCGTCGCCCGAGACGGCTGCGACACGTCTCGAAAGGCGTTTTCCCAAAGGAGGCTTGCGGCCCGTTGAGGATTGCCCGTACTGATCCGAAAGCGCGGCCTCGTACACCTTTTCCAGCGCCGAAACCGACAACTCCCAGGAATAACGCTCTTCGACCATCCGGCGCGCATTGCGCGCAATCCACAGCCGGAGGCCTGGGTCGTGAAGCAGCCGGACGAGCCGCTCCGCAAAGGAAGCTGCACCGTCGGCGATCATGAGATGGCGGCCATTTTGCGCCGTCAATCCGCCCATCGAACGCGAAGTCGCAACCACCGGCGCTCCGCACGCCATCGCCTCCAACAGCTTGTTCTGCATGCCGGAGCCGGCGAGCAGCGGCGAAATCGCAACCGTGGCGCGATGCAGGTACTCGGTAACCGCGGGAACGTATCCGGTCACCTCCACACCCGGTATGCGCGCTAGTTCGCGCACCCGTGGCGGAGGATCGGCGCCGACGATCTGGAAACGAACCGAGGGAACCGAACGCCTGATGAGCGGAAGAACCTCAGTTGCGAACCAAACCGCGGCATCCGCGTTCGGAAAGTATGCAATCCTGCCCGTAAATACTATCGAATTCCACTCGCGCAGATCCTGGCGATAGGCGAATTGCGAGGTATCCACGCCGTTGGGGACTACGTAAACCGATTCCGACGCGCCAATAGCCTGCATATCCAGCGCCGAACACACGACCATCCGATCGTATATCCTCGCGAGCGAACGTTC
>JAJYMR010000164.1 GCA_021786815.1 Deltaproteobacteria bacterium | reverse complement strand
AAATTTTGCGTGCTCGGCGCCCCCCCAGAGGTGCAGGTCGCGGCCCCGTTGTTGTTATACACGCCGCAGGTGAAATCCGGCTGGCCCAGCACCACATCGGCCGACTGAAAACTGCTGGTCGGGAACTTGTTCCAGATCAGCACCCGGTTGTCGTCGCTGTCCGCCACCACCAGCTTTTTGCCGTTGCTCCACACCGCTGATGGAAAGCTGAAGTTGGATGCGCTCAGACTTCCCGACGAGCCGCTGCCGTCGTTGTTAAGAACGCAGGTAGTGGGGTTGTTCTGGCCCAGTACCAGGTCCGGCGTGGCGCCGTTGGCGGTTGGAATCTGATTGAAGATCAGCACCCGGTTGTTGCCGCTGTCGGCGACTATCAGCTTGCCGTCCGGCGTGATCGCGATACCTTCCGGCTCATACATTCCGGTTGCACTGCACGCGAAAACGCTGGTGCCAAAAGCCGCCTGGCCCACCACTACGTCGGCAGGCGCTCCGTTGGAATTCGGTACGCTGTTCCAGATCAGCACCCGGTTGTTGCCGTACTCGTCGACCAGCAGCTTGCCCTTGTAAACTATCGAGGTCTGCGGCGCGCTCATCCCGTCGGCGGCGGCGCTGGATGCGTTAGTCGTAAAGCTGCTCTGCCCGAGCACGAAATCCGCGCTGGCGTCATTGCTGGTGGGAACCTTGTCGAACCCTAGTACCCGGTCGTTGCTCTCATCCGGCACGAACAGCGTGCCCGATGAATCGACGAACGCATTGCCATAGGGCTCATTGATCGTGTTGGCGCCCGGGGTCGATAATCCCTGGTTCGCGTTGCCGCTGGTGAAATCCGGCTGCCCTATAACCACGCTCGCCGCCTGAAACGTCTTGAGCTTGATGGTCGAGGTCGCGCCCTCGTTACCGTTGTCACTGTGTCCGCATGACGATATCGCGATGCACAGACACGCCGCGGCCGTCACTCCCAGGCATTTTCGGATTGATCTCCTCATTGTTTTCCTTCCCAGTATGGTGATTGGCGAAGCCAATCAGAATCGCCGACCATCAAGTACTCTGTCAATCATCGACAGCGAATTTTAGGCCACAGTTTCAACCTTCGGGTCTTGACGTAAAGCGAACAAACGACGAAAGTCGGGCTTAGGGGAGATGTTCAGTGGGTCACGCCGCCTTGGAGCTGCCGCTGGTTGTCGAGCGCTCGAAAGAACTCGACGGGCGCGGCGAAGTCGAGTTCCAGGAGATGCCGGTACGGCAGATCCTGAACCGATGCTCAAGCCCGCGGATGCCGTTTCGATGGACGATCAATCCGTACCGCGGATGCGAGTTCGGATGCGTGTACTGTTACGCGCGTTACACGCACGAGTTCCTCGAACTGCGCGATCCGCTCGACTTCGAACGGCGGATTTTCGTCAAGCGGATGGCGGCCGAGGTGCTCGCGCGGACGCTCTCGCGCACGCCGGTCGGCCACGACGCGATCGCTATCGGCACCGCGACCGATCCGTATCAGCCCGCCGAGCGCAGGTTCGGGCTGACGCGCTCGATGCTGCAGGTTCTCGCCGAACTCTCCGGACTGAACGTATCGATAACGACCAAGTCTCTGCTGATAACGCGCGACCTCGACGTTCTTTGCGCGCTCAACCGCCGCTCAAATCTCTCGGTCAATTTTTCGCTGATAACGCTCGATCGGAAGCTCCAGCGCGTGCTCGAACCGCGCGCGCCGCGTCCGGAACTCCGCCTTCGAGCGCTTGCCGAACTGGCCGGGGCGGGAATCCGATGCAACGTGCTGATGATGCCGGTGATTCCGGGGCTTGGCGACGAGCCGCGCTCGATTGCGGCCGTGATGCGCTCGGCGAAGGCAGCGGGCGCGCGCAACGTGTGGTGGCGCTCGCTGTTTTTACGGCCGGCCGCCGCGCGCCGGTTCATCCCGTTCGTTCGCGAGCGTTTTCCGAATCTCGCGCCGAGGATCGACTCTTTCTATTCGCGCGCGGCGTACCCGCCGAGGGCGTACGACGAGCATCTCGGAGCGCTGTTCACGCGGCTCAAGGCGAAATACGGCTTCGACCCCAGCGCCGAGCGTTCGATAGCACCATCCCCCGCCGCCACAGCGCCTTTGGCGCGGCAGTTGAGCCTGCTCGACAGTATCGACCCAGGCTGAAATGGCAAAGGCGCGCCGCCGGCGCGGTCGCGCAGGCCTCGCCGCAAAGACACACCCACCCGTCAGGCGCGTTGGCCTCAAAGGTTGAGCTCGTGAATGTCCTGATTCGGCGGGAGCAGCCGGGACCGCCCCCGCGATGATTTAGAAGTGAGTCACTCCCTCGCCATCGTAATGGCGCACGGGCGAGGGCTTCGGCTTCACGTACTGGAAAGAGGTCTGGCAGTGCGCGCAGGTTCCTTGCGGTTGGCTGCCGTTCTTGCGAACCAGCTTCACGTAGCGCACCGACCCGTCGCTGCAGACGTGCCCCGCCACGGGGAAATCGTAAACCGTGCGGACAACCCCGTTTAGCTCTGCCATTTCTTCGTCTAATGCTCCTTCATCGGGAGAAAATTTCCTTCTCGCGCGCGATACAGGCGACCGGAAGAGCCGCACGCGAATTAAGAACATAGCGCAAACGTTAAGGCGATCAATCTTTTTTCCGCGAGGCGTGAAAATTTTTTCTCACACCGGCTTGGAACGTCACGATCTCATACGGCCGCAGTGTCATTTCGACCCCCGCACTGCGCCGGCGCATCGCCTCGCGGCGAAGCCGCCGGCCGGCAAAATCCACGGGACGAGGGCTCGCTCCCACGCCAAAGGTTAGGCGCACCGCCTCGGGCTCGGGCGATACGCTATACAGGCGCAGAATCCACCCGCCCCCGTCCGCAAGCGGGTGCGCCGTCGAGAACATCACACGCGGATTGTCGCATCGCGCAAGCCATAGCCCGCCGTCGGACGCCCGCGCAGCGCCAGTGACGAAAAGGCGTGGCGGGAACGCGTAGCTCGCCGCGCGCGCCATCAGGCCCGCCTCCAGGTAGCCGCCGCGATAGGTCGTTACCGCGAACTCGAACCTACGCACGCCCTGCTCCTCCGCGCCCGGCGTCTCCAGTTCGGGGCCGGCGCCGCCGGCGCGAGTCGCAAGGTCCGACCGCGACAGCCATCCGACGCATCGAAGCAGCGTCAGCAGGAGCGTGGTTCCGCTTGCTTCGCGCCGTGCCTCGACCTCGTAAAGCCCGCGGCTCATCATCGCGGCCGAGAGCGTTGCGCCTTCCACGGCGGTGACCGTGCGATGGGGCACGGTTGGGCAGAACTCCTCGGTTCCGCGCGGCTCGACCGGATTGAGCATCCGATTTACGACGCCAAAAGCCGTGTCGGACAGCGCCTCGTTCACGAGCGCCGGCGTGCGAAGCGCGGCGCGCAGGCGATGGTCGCGCGCGCGATTGTCCACCGTCGCGGCGAAATCGATCCGCTTGAGCCCCGGGTAAAGCGCCGCGGTCAAATCCAATCCCAGCCGGACGGTTTTCCCAAGGCGTGAATGGCGGTCTTCGGACAGGCCTTTCGGCAGGTCATAGCCGAGCGAAAGCCGAAGCCGCTTTCGCGCCGGACCGTCCTCCTCGACGCGGGCAGATAATTCCGCCGGCTCGGAAATCGGAGCCGCGCCCGCCACCGGGTCGTAGTTGTACTCATCGCCGCGGTCGCCGTCGTCCTCGAAATAAAGCTCCATCGCCTCGCCGGTTTCGATATCGGAGATGGAAACGCCGCGACGCGTCGGAGAGATGCGGTAGAATTCGTTCTCGATTGTGTTATTGGCGTTGAGCGGTTGCGAGGGCTCGCTCGCCGCGGGTTCGGAATCCAGCCTGCTCAGCCGGTAAAAGGAAAACCCGGTCGGAACCAGGTCGTCGGCGAGGAAGCTGACGGCGCATCGCGCGGCGCTGTGCGCCCGGATACTGACCTGCGCCGAGTCGGGCAGGGCCGACAGCAACTCGGCGCGCATCTGCTCGATATCGAGCGGGCTTGTCGGCGTGCGGCTCAGAATCACTTCCATTTCGTAAGAGCGCTCGTCACGCCTGCGCAGCACGTAACGCTTCACGGTCTGCCCCATTATCGAGGGCGTCGTGAGTCCCGCGACGACCGCCTTCAGTTCCGCAGCCGGCATTTCCGCCTCGAAGGCGTGATCGGCGCGTCCGGCCTCGATAACCACAGGTATCCGCCTGCCGTCCGCCGCGACCATCGCGTGACACGCCTCGGGCTCCTCGATTTCGACTCGCCCGCGCACCACCGCCTCGTGACCGAAGGTCGGGTTGAATACGGCGAGCACGGTTTCGGAGTTCTGTCCCGGCGGAAGCATCGCGTCCGCGGCGGCGCGCACGACGGTCTCGGCCATCATCGCGGCCTGATCGAACCGGTAGCGCATGTCCTGATGGACCTGGTCGATCGAGCATCCGCAAATCGAGTCGTGCGGATGGTTCTGAAGCTCGGTCTTCCAGGCAAGCTCCAGGTAATCGGCAAGACCCTCGCCACCGCCGGCTGCGACGGCGAGCGCCGCTAGCGGACCGGCGTGGCGTTCGAGCACCGCGGTATTGGCGAAGTCCCGCTGCTTTATCCACGTCCGCGCCGAGGTGACTCCCGGCAGCAGATGCGCGCGAAGCGCCGAGCGAAGCTCACCTCGATGGAGCGGCAGGCCGTCCAACGGAAGCGCCAAAACCTGCTCGACGTAGCCCTCAAGGCTTCCGATTTCGAAAGCCGGCGCGCCCGAGTTGCCGGACTCGGCAATCCGCTCGGGAAGGCGCGGATCGGGCTCGGCATGGTCGGTGCCGTTCATCACGAGAATCGGCGTATCGGCGGCGAATTCGCGTTCGCGCTCGGCGATCTCGAGAACCTTGCGCCTGAACTCCTCGGCCGAGCCGAGCGGAAGATTTGCGCCGTTGGAGTAGCCGTGGGGCAGATAGACGGTTGGGATTCGAGTGCCGTCGAGCGCGTCCCAAAGAAAGCGGTTGCGGTTCACGTCCGCACCGACGCCGCGCCACAGTACCGCGGCCTTGAATCCGAATCCCGCGAGAATCTGCGGCATCTGCGCCGTATGGCCGAACTGGTCGGGCAGATAACCAAGTTCGAGCGGCTTGCCGAATCGCCGCGCGATTTCCATCCCGATTTCGAAGTTGCGGATGAGCGATTCGCCGCTCACCAGGAAGCTGTCGGCAAGCACATACCACGGCCCGACCGCGATTCTTCCCTCTCGGATGAGCTTCGCGAGCCGTCGCGCGTTGCGCGGGCGCACCTCAAGGTAGTCTTCGAGGACGATAGTCTGGCCGTCGAAATGAAAGTGCGGAATCGCACCCGATTCGACCTCGGGAATCATCCGGTCGGCCATC
>JAJYMR010000127.1 GCA_021786815.1 Deltaproteobacteria bacterium | reverse complement strand
ATCTCGGCGGCGACGTTCGGGGAGAAGCCGCGCTACGTCGGCTTCAGGGTCAGCACCGGTGAGGGTCTCTATCCCGCGCTTTGGGTCAGCGTTGGGTGTGGGACGGCTTCGCGCGAGATGGGCGGCCGCGGCCGCGAGCTGGGCTTGCTTGAGTTTCTTTATTCTCAGGATCGCGTAAGCCATGGTTTAAGCGGAACCGCCGGTGTCTTTTTCCGGGGTAGCGGTGCGCCGGATGCCGCTGCCGGCGCACCTACTACACATCGCGCCGCCACCATCGCGGAGGCGGCGCGATGCTGCGTAGGCCCGAGTCCGACTCGACTCGGTAGCGGTCTCAGCTACCTCATGCGCGTGCCGCCGAGCGTTGCTTATCGCCCTCGGCGCGGCGCTGCTTTTCGTGGCGCAGCTCCTGTAACGCCGCCATCGTCTGCTCGCCGAGCCATTTCGCAATCGCCTCCTCCGGCGCCCATCGCTTGCCCAACTCGCGCGCGAGCTTGGCCGCTTCGCGATAGGCGTCGTAGATCGTCGCCGTGAGCTCGAGCCGCACCGTCATTCGAACGTTGCGCTCGTGCACTGCTGTGAGTAGTTCGCTTCCCATAATCATCCCTCCTTGTTGTTTGACCTTCAGCGCGACGTTCATGTCGCGCGAAGCCTTTAGGTGCTTTAGTCTCCTGCATCGCTTCCGGGATCGCTTCGTTTCCCCACACGGCCCAGCCTTTTGCCGCAGGTCCGCGCGCGAAAAGTTCGATCCGGGGAACACCCGGGCACATCTCCTCGATGATGCGGCGAAAGATCTCCGGCTTTCGGCTATGCTCACCGCGCGGCGCTCGGATTACTGACGCCGGACGGGCGCTTGGGACAGGGGGTGCCATCTTTCCGCGGGTGCCGATCAGTAGCTGCTCGTATTGGCCACGCACCCAATAGCCCATCCCGATGCGACCTTTGTCCCAGACGAGTCCGGTGCGGTACCTGAAGCCCCACTTCTTCATTACCTCCATCGCGTGGTCGAGCATTGGTGCCGTCGACCACAGAAACAACGCGGCGTCATCTGTGGCGATGCTCGCGACCGGAAGGGCGCAGATCTCCTCCAGCGACATGGTCGAGTAATGATTCTCGATTGCCCTAGACCTTGAGCGGCTGTGGTCGTATCGCCACGGCGGGTCGGCGTAGATGACGGTGAAACGCCCGAGACTCGAAAACGGCCGCGTCTGCACCTTCGAGCGACCGATCGGCGCAGGACGCTCAGCTCGCGCGTGGTCGTGTACCGCAGCGCGCAGAGCGCGGCCACCCCGCTGAAGCATCTCCCTCTGGACGCCAACAGGTAACCTGGTTGCCTCTGCGGCAAGCGTGACTGCGAGCTCGTCGCGCTCCACGGCGCCGATTAGCTCGGTAGAGCCAGAGCGCAATACGCGCCGGGCCAGTTCGACCGTCCGGGCACCCACACGCATCGCTTGAGCTGCGCGGACAGTACGTTTGCCCTGGGGCAAAGAGCGCAGATCTGCGCTCTTTGTTCTTCGTCCGCGTGCCTCGCCCTCCCGCGCCGCATAAAGGTCGGCAAGTCGGGCAGCGATGATCGCCCGTTGCGACTCACTCAAATGCCGTCGATACAAGTTGAGACTTACGATCAGATCGAGAAACGATCCGGTTCCGTCCCACTCGCGAGTCCGGGCCTCGATCCCCAGATCGCGGCACGCGCGATAACGCTGTCGTCCGTCAACGATCGCGCCCCGATGGGTGAGGATCGGTTCTCGCAAACCGTGCCGGCGAATGTCTTCCTTGAGACGCTGGTACTCGGCACCGGCCATCGCCGGGAATAGGGTCGTAAGTGGATGGGGCTTAAGCCGTGCGCTCGGCCCGCCCCGAGCCACTGAGGCTCGGCGCGCGCTCATCGCAGAACACGCGGCGTCAGAGCCGCGCCCTCCTGAGTCGCCGCGCCAGCTATGTCAGTTGAGCTTTGTGGTGGGGGTTCCGGATCGGAACTACTGCCAGAATCATCGCGCGCCGAAGCTCTTACACTCCGCGCGCGATGCGAATGGCGAGACCGACCGCGCCGACAGGACGGTCGGCGAATTGCGGTAGCCACAGATTCGACGCGCCCGGGTCGAAACGAAGGGTAACCGGATCGATTTTGTCCGCTGAATCTTCGGGCGAATCTCGCCGCAGATTTGACCGCTTCGAGACCAAGTCGTTGATCGCCGAAAAATAGAACACCAACGCTAGGCGAAGAACCTAGGATCAGATCAACGACGCTGTTCGCGATCGCCATGGCGGCTTCTGCTCCCAGGATAAGGATCGCAGCAGCAACCATCGCGAACAAAAAATGAGCCAGGTCAAATGTAGCCCAGGCTCCCGCGATGCCGAGCGTCGCTAGCGAAGCTCGCGGGATTTTGCCTGGCGATGTCTTGTGCGCCTTCATTTCCCAAAAGAGGCTCCTTTCAAGATCCAACATCTCATCGAACTTCAAGCTAAAAAAGACGTTTTTGCTCGACGACGAAAGAACATTCCACAGGCCGACGCGAGCCCTGACAGGACGTCGAAGGTGCCCGTATAGCATCCGCTATATCGACAGAGCGTTGGCAAGCGATGCCGCGCTTTACTTTTCTGGCCCTTGATTCGGCGTTATAAGGGACTCAGTGGGGGGAGATAAAAGTCGTTCCGTTCCTGACCGGTTCGGGCACCGCATACGGGGGCTTCGCGGCAGGCTCGGTCTCACCCAAACCCAGCTCGCCGAGTTGCTCGGTGTCTCGTTCGCGTCCGTAAATCGATGGGAGAACAGTCAGTCCCGACCTTCGGGCCTTGCGTGGCAGCGCATCCTCGCCGCCGAAGAGCACGGCCTCGATGCCTTGTTGGAGCGCCCGAACGCAGGTCGCTACTTATCTAATAACGACGCTTCTCACGGCGACGTGTCGGTCACCCTCGACTTCTCCGCCGATCCCGAGATCGTCCGCACTGTCGCCGAGGCCGAGCGCCTGGCCTACGGCTATATCTTCAACCCGGCCTTTGCGACCGAGATCTCCCGTATCGACCCGCTCCCGCATCAGCGCATCGCCGTCTACCAGCACATGCTTCCCCAGCCTCGCCTCCGCTTCCTGCTCGCCGATGACGCCGGCGCCGGAAAGACGATTATGTCGGGGCTTTACATCCGGGAAATGCTCACTCGTCGCCTCGTGCGGCGCGTTCTTGTCGTACCACCCGCAGGGCTGATCGGTAACTGGGAAAGCGAGCTGCGGAAGCTCTTCGGCCTGCGCTTCAAGATCGTTACTGGAGCGGACGCGCGCGCCGGAAATCCGTTCTCCGGCCCTGACGGCGACCTCGCGATCGTCAGCGTCGATACTCTCGCCGGAGAGCGGATACTTGCTCGGCTTCGCGAGCCCGATGTCGCCCCTTACGACCTCGCGATCTTCGATGAAGCCCACAAGCTTTCCGCCCGTCTCGAGGACGGCTTCACCCTGCGCCGCACCGAACGCTACAAGCTCGCCGAGGCGCTCGCCGGCGTTCCGGGCGCTGATTCGGGGTACCGGTTGCCATGGAGTTGCCGCAATCTGCTTCTTCTCACGGCAACGCCGCACATGGGGAAGGACTTCCCCTACTACTGCCTCTGGCGGCTGCTTGAGCCCGAAGTTCTCTCGACCAAGGAAGCCTTCGACGCGTATCCGCCCGAGGCGCGGCGCCTTCACTTCATCCGCCGCACCAAGGAAGAGATGGTCAGCTTCGACGGCTCGCGAATCTTTCCCCGCCGCGTGTCCGACACGCTCAGTTACGAACTCCCCCAGGGTGAGGTAAGCGAGCAGGCTCTCTACGACCGGACCACCGACTACATCAACCAGTATTACAACCGCGCGCGCATTCTGAATCGTTCCGCCGCACGTCTCGCGATGAGCGTTTTCCAGCGCCGTCTCGCCAGCTCGACCTACGCCCTGATGCGCTCGTTCGAGCGCCGGCTCGCGAAGCTCGATGCTCTTGTCGAGGACGTGCGCTCCGGCCGCCTCACGACCGAGGATCTCCGTTCGCTCCAGGAGCGGCTTCGCGCCCGCGATATCGAAGACGACAAGACCGCGGACGAAGAGCAGGCCGAAGACGGTCTTGAGGAAAACGAGGCCGCCGAGCTCGAGGCGATGGCCGGCGTTGTCGGCGCTACGCTTGGTGATCTGGAGTCCGAGCGCAACCAGGTGCGCGATCTCCTTGATCTCGCCCGCAAGGTGTACGAGCGCGGCGAGGATTCGAAGTTCCAGAAACTCCGCGAGGTCATCCGCGACCCTCGATGGCGTGACGAGAAGATTCTCGTCTTCACCGAGCATCGCGACACGCTCGATTTCATCGTGCGAAGCCTCGAAGGAATGGGCTTCGCCGGCCGCGTCGCCCGTATCCATGGCGCTATGGATTACCTCGAGCGCCAGGAGCAGGTCGCATTCTTCGACCGGCCAACCGCTGACGGCGGCGCAGCCTACATTATCTGTACCGACGCCGCCGCCGAGGGCATCAATCTTCAGCGCGCCTGCTGGCTGATGGTCAACTACGACATCCCGTGGAACCCGGCCCGGCTCGAACAAAGGATGGGCCGGATCCATCGTTACAAGCAGACCCACGAGGTGCGCATCATCAATCTCGTTGCCGGCCACACGCGCGAAGGCCGCGTGCTCAAAACCCTGCTCGAAAAGCTCGAAGCCATCCGCAAGGAACTCAACTCCGACAAGGTGTTCGACGTCATCGGCCGCCTGTTCGAAGGCTTGAGCCTCAAGGACTACCTGGAGAAGTCGATTACCGAAGACGGCGCCCGGCAGAGCGAGCACGAGATTGAGGGCAAGCTCACGCCCGAACAGATCAAGGCCTTTGAGGAATGGGAGCGCAAGCTCTACGGCGAGGGCGGCGAGGTCATCGCCCGTCTCGACGAGCAGCGCGCGAGTGTCTCGCGCGAGCAGCTTCGCCGCCTGCTCCCCGGCTACGTCCGAAGCTTCATCGAAAAGGCCGCCCCGCTCCTCGGTCTCCGCATCGAGGGCGACCTCGACGGCGTCTTCTCCTTCGCCGAGGCGCGCCCTCGCGCGCTCGATCCCTTCTGGCCCGTCCTCGAGGAGTACCCGAGTGAAAGTCGAAACCGCTTCACGCTGCACAACCCCGGTGATTCATCCGCCGCGATCTTTCTCCATCCGGGCGAATGTTTCTTTGACACGATTCGGGAGTCCGTGGTCTCGCGGTTTTCGGGGCACACTCTTCGCGGCGCTGTCTTCATCGACCCGACCGCGGAGTCTCCGTATCTCTTCCATCTCGCGCTTGTCGAAATCGCGCGCAGAGCCGACCCGGATTTCGACACGCTTCGCTCCGAGGAGCCGATCGAATACCGGC
>JAJYMR010000394.1 GCA_021786815.1 Deltaproteobacteria bacterium | reverse complement strand
CGCTGAAGCCCGCGCATCTTTTCGGCCATGCCGGGCGGCACGTTCTGCGGCGCGGTTACGCCTTCCTGCTTGAGGCACGCGAGCAGCAGAATCGGCGCCTCGTGCATGTTTTCGAAAAGATAGGTTGCCGACCTGAGCAGCCGGTTCTGCTCCTCTTCGCTCATGTGTGCCGGCCGTGGACGGCTGGCGTAAAGCTTCATCATGAGCTCGCTGCCTTTGTGGTAAATCGCGGAAAGCTTGCGCCGCAATTCGGCATCCTTGACGACCACGAACAGCCAGTGCTGCTGATTGCTGCCGGAGGGCGCGCGGATAGCGGCGTCGAGCACCCTCGTCATGACTTCGTCGGGCACCGGGTCTGGCTTGAAGCGGCGCAGCGCCCGCGCGGAATACATGGCCTCGAACAGTCCGATTTCATCCATCGTGAGGAAGACCTCTTGTTAAAAAAGTGAATTACGCAATATCGAACGAGCGGGCGGAAAAGAAAAGGGCCGCAGGTGTGAGGCCCGCGGCCCTTGTTCGCTCCTGACCGATTTGTTGGTCGCGTCTTCAGGCGGTCTTCGCCTTCGGCGGCGGCCCTCCGAACAGCATCTCGCGCACCTTCGCCAGATCCTTCGGATCGCTCGTCATCGGACCCGGCTGGTCATGATGCCGCATGATCTTGTCTTCGTCGTTGAACTTGCGGACGGTCGCGCAGAATTCGAGCAGCAAGCCGTTGGGATCCTTCAAATAGATCGAGCGGCACCATTCATGGTCGACCACTGCGGTCACGTCAACGTCTCTGGCAAGGAGTTCCTTGCGCTTGGATTCCAGCTCGTCGATATCGTCGACCCAGAAGGCGAAGTGGTAAAAGGCGGGCGGGAGGTTTTGCGCGCTGTTGATATCGGTCGCGAACTCCTCGGGGATGCCGGCCACCTTCTCCGGCGACATGAACGCGACGAAGCTTCCGTCGCCGGTGTCGAAGAAGACGTGCTTTATCTTGCCGCCCTCGGGAAGCTCGATAACGTCGCACCATCCGACGTCGAAGCCGAGTTTCTTCGTGTAGAACTCGATTGTTCGGTCGATATCGAGTGTCGCAAGCCCCAGGTGATGCACTCCCCTGCGCTTCATCTGCTCTCCCTCCCGAATGTCGGCTGAAACGTCTGCTCCACTACTAGCACGGCGCCCATGGTAGTGAAACGCGCGCGGAATAAGCGTTCAGACGCGCGATGCGCCGCGTACCTATTCGATTCTGATTATCTTGTGCTTGATGGCCCAGCGCACCATGTCGGCGGTGGTCCTGAGCCCGAGCTTCTGCTTGAGATTGTCGCGATGCACCTGTGCGGTCTTGGGGCTTATCCGAAGCCGGGCGGCGATTTCCTTGGTTGTCGAGCCCTCGCCTATCAGGCGCATCACCTCGCGTTCGCGCCGTGTCAGGTTTGGCGTCTTTTCCAGGCGCTCCTTGTCGGGCCGTCTAAGCCGCGCGAGCAGAACCGGCGCAATCGACGGGCTCACGTAGCGGCGCCCGTCGTGAACTGCGCGCACCGCCGCGAGCAGTTCCTCGGCCGCGTCGGTCTTGAGCAGATAACCCGCGGCCTCGGCTTCCTCAAACGCCTCTATCACGTATTCCTCGTCGTCGTACTGGCTGACGATGAGCACCTTCGCGCCGGGCGCGCTCTCCGCGATTCGATTCGCCGCCGCAAGACCGCCCATCCCGCGCATCCCGATGTCCATCAGCACCACGTGCGGGCGCATCCGCACCGCCATCTCGACCGCCGCCTCGCCGCTATCGGCCTCGCCGACGACCTCGCATTCCTTCTCCAGCACCGATTTGAGCGCGTCGCGCAGCAGCCGATGGTCGTCGGCGAGAAGGACCCTTATCCGTTCACCAAACGCCATCAGGCAAGCTCGGGAATGTCGGCGACCAGCCGCGTCGCGCCCGGCCTCGAATCGATAGTCAGGCTTCCGCCCATGAGTTCGAGCCGCTCCCTCAGTCCCTCAAGACCCATCCCGCCGCCCGCGCGATTTGGCTCGATGCCGCGGCCGTTGTCAACGACCGAGATGCGCGCGGCGCCGTTGCGGCGCTCGAGCGCGACCTCGACGCTGGTCGCGCCCGAGTGTCGAACCACGTTGGCGAGCGCCTCACGCGCGACCTGGTAGCAAAGCTCCTCGACCGCGCGCGGCAGCGGCGCGTCATCTCCGCCGCGCGCGCGTTTGAGCCGCGCCTTGATGCCGGCCTCGCAAAGGCGGTCGAGTTCGGCGCGCAGCGCCTCCTCCAGGCCGCCCTCGCCGAGCCTTGCGGGCCTCAGTTCGCGCACCCGGCTTCTAAGCTCGGTCTCAAGGCGCTTGAAGATGCCGCGCGCCTGCTCGCGTCCGCCAGCAAGCGCGATCTGCGCGGCGGCGAGAAGCTGCGCCTGGTCGTCGTGAAGGTCGCGTGCGATTCGCGCGCGCTCGTCGTCGATCGCCGCGAACATCCGAAGCCCGAGCTTGCGCACCAGTTCACGCTCGCGGCCGAGTTCATCCTCGAGCCACCACGACTTCACCACCGGCGCAAGCCGCCTCACCATCGCCTGCACACGCCCACGGATGCTCTCGCTGACCGGGGTGCGCGACGCCATTGCGATTGCGCCGCTTTGGAACGGAACGCATATGTAAGGGCGCCCGAAAATCCGGTCTTCGGGGCATGCGCCCGCCGAGGAAGCGAAGCCGGGCCGCGTCAGCACCGACTGCTCCGCGTACGAGCGCGCGAGCGCGCTTCTTTCGTCGAGCGGGACAAGCTGTTCGCGATGCGAACTGGCGACGGTCTCCAGCGCCTTGCCGGCGGCAAGCGCGGCGAGCCATCCGTCAAACGGTCCCGCGCTCGCGACCGTTTCGCCGAATATCGCGTAGCGCTCCCGCCCGCTCTGTCCCGCCGCGCGCGCCAGCATCTTGTCGGCGCTTTCGAAATCCCGCGCGAGTTCCTCGGATTCGAGCCGCGTGCGCGAGCTTTTCTCGGTCGTTTCAGCGGCGCGGTTGCGCCAGAATTCGCGTGACGCTTCTCTCTGCGCCGCGATTGCAATCGCGAGCGCGCCGTCGCATGCGAGCGACGCAACCGCTTCGAGTTCGCCTTCGGGCCGCTCGGCGTCCGCGACTATGGTGACCATCGCCACCGATTTCTCGGCGCCCCGCGCCCACGCCGCCGCTCGGACTTCCTGGAAAGCGCGAATCGTCCCCGCGCAGATAGCGGTCAGCTCCCCCGGCGACAGGCGCGCAGTAAACAACTCGTCACCAGGCACTTCGCGGTCGCGCCGGAGTTCCAGCGCCGTCAGCATCGCACCGGCCGCCAGTTTCGATTCAGCGTCCCTGTCGGCGGATTGCACGATCTCGCGCTCTCCGCCGAGCGACGCGGAAACCATGCAGCTTCGCGCGTCAACTGCCTCCCGCGCCGCCTGCGCGACGCGGGCAAGCACAGCCTCGACGTTTTCCGTGGATTTCGATGAAGGCGTCATCCCCACTCCACAACAAGTCAGCGCAGCCGGCTGCCCGCGTCAAGCGATTCAAGGTTCTGTAGCCTCACTTTCTGTAATCTTGCCGTGCGAGATAAGGAACCGTCACAAGCGCACCGCGCGCTCCCTCATCACCGTAGGTGCTCGCCCTCTGTAGCCTCGCCCTACGAAGTCAGGGAGAGGCCGCGCCGCGGCGGGGTTTCCGCGAAGCCTGCTTCGCGGGATGCTGCGGCGCGGGGGAGGGTCCGCTTGAAAAAAATCGCGCCCGCCCTGCATCGCAGCATAACCGCCGGTTTACGGTTCCTCTTCCCTTTACCGGAGACCCTGCAAAACCATGGAGCGCTTCGCGAACGGGGAACGGGCACCGGCCTCCCTATCGTGAAGCTGTCCGAGATCCTTCGGCTCCGTTCGCGCCGCTCAGAAGGGTCGGGTGCGATTCTTCGCGTCGCGCAGAGCTTCGCGGACGGGCGTTGCTCCGGGCCCCCCTCCCCGACCTTCCCCCGCAACAAAGCGGGGGCAAGAACAGAAGCGCCACCCCGCAACGAGACGCGGGGCAGGAGGCAGACGATGGTCGCCCGGCGCTCTTTCAGCGAACGCTGCGGCTGCCCATTGCGACCGCTGCCTCACCATGGCTGCGCGGCGACCGAGAGGAGTCGTGCAGAGCTTCTCGCGCTGTTAGTGGCCCGTCGAGTCGGGAGTGCCCTGCCCGAGCTTGTTGCCAAGCTTCTGCATCTCGCTTCCGAACGTGGACCAATCCCCCGCCTTGAGCGCTTCGATCGCTCGATTGTAATAGCCGGCGGCCTCCGCCAGGCCGGGCCCCGGCGGCGCGCCTGGCACCGCGGCCTTCGGCGCGGCGGGCGCTATCTGCGTCACGGTTGGAGCCGCGGGCACCCCGGGCACGGTGAACAGAGCGTTCAGCGTCGAACGGAGCGTCTCGCCCATGACGACCTGGTCGCTGTAGGCGGCGATCACGCGCTGGAGTTCAGGCAACTGTCCGTTTTCGGCGCGCAGGTAAAGTGGCTCGACGTAAAGCAGCGAGTCCTCGATCGGGATGACCATCAGATTGCCGAGCACCACCTTCGAGCCCATCTGGTTCCACAGCGAGAGCTGGCGCGAGATGTCGGGATTCTGATTGATGCGCGCCTGGATCTGATAGGGACCGTAAAAGAGCCGGTCCTTGGAGAATGCGTATTCGAACAGGTGGCCGTAGTCGGCCCCGTCGCATCGCGCCGCCAGCCACGCAATCATGTTGTCGCGTCCCTGCGGCACCATCGGAAGCATCAGCATGTACTCCTCATGCTTCGCCCCGGGCAGGCGCATAATCACGTAATACGGCTGCATCCGCACCGTCTCGCCCTGGTAGTTCTCGCGCGGAAAGTTCCACTGGTCCTCGCGGTTGTAGAACACCTGCGGGTCGGTCATGTGGTAGATGCGGTAGATGTCGGCCTGGACGAGAAACATGTCCTCGGGATAGCGGATGTGCGCGCGCAGGCCTTCGGGCATCGCGGCCAGCGGCTTGAACAGGCTCGGAAAGATCCGCTGCCAGGTCTGGATGATCGGGTCGCTCGGGTCGGCGACGTAAAGCGTGATCGTGCCGTTGTAGGCGTCGACCACCGCCTTGATCGAGTTGCGGATATAGTTGATTCCGTCGCCGTTGCGCTGCGAATACGGATACTCGGTGCTGGTCGTGTAGCCGTCCATGATCCAGAACAGCCGGCCGTTGTAAGTCACGATGTACGGGTCCTGGTCGAGGGTGAGGAACGGCGCGAGCGTGGAGACGCGGTTCATGATATTGCGCCGTATCATGATGCGGCTTTTCGCGACGATCGCCTCGGTGACGAGAAGATTGATGTCGCGATAGTAGTAGGCAAAGAGCAGCCTGCGCAGGAATCCGCTGACCGGC
>JAJYMR010000390.1 GCA_021786815.1 Deltaproteobacteria bacterium | reverse complement strand
TAAACGCTCGCGACCCCTGCGAGCCACTTACAACCAGCCGCGCCGTCGCCGTTCCTTCTGATCATGCCCACTTCGATGCCGGAACGGTCCCTGCATCATGACCTGTGCAGAGGTTCCCTAGCTGGGTTTCGACGGCGACATTTGCGGGGTTGGGTGTTCAGTGCCCACGTCGCGCAGGATCTCGGCGGCGTGCGATGACGGATCGACATTCGGATAGACCTTGAGAATCCGGCCGTCTTCGGCGATCACGTAGGTGATTCTCTTGTCCAGCCCAAGAATCGGAATCCCGTTGGCTGCGCCGTAGGCGGCCGCGATTTTGCGGCCGGGATCGAGCAGCAGCGGGAACGGAAGCTTGTACTTGCGGATGAACGCGCGATGCGAATCGGCGCTATCGACGCTGCATCCGAAAACCGCGATTCCCGCGCGCTCGAAAAGCGCGTAGCCGTCGCGGAACGCGCACGCCTCTTTGGTACACCCGGGCGTGTCGTCCTTCGGATAGAAGTACAGGACGATTTTGCGCCCACGACAGCCCTCGAGCGAGAACGGCTCGGCCACCTTGTCGCCGGCGACCATCCGGGTTGAGATCGGCGGCGCGCTCTCGCCCTCGTGCAGCATCGCGGTCCGCGCGATACGCGGTCTCAGTAGGATTACCAGGACCGTGAGGACACCAAGCCCGATAACCGCTGCCGCCGCCAGTTCCATCCGGAACCCGCCCGCTCAGACGTAATAGAGCCAGCTCCGATACTGGTCTTCGCGCCCGTGAAGCACGCGCTGGAAAACTTCCTGCACCTTGCGCGTGATCGGTCCGGGCTGCCCGGTGCCGATCATGCGATCGTCAAGCTCGCGGACCGGCGTGACTTCAGCGGCAGTTCCGGTCATGAATGCTTCGTCGGCGATATAAAGCGCGTCGCGCGGGAAGAGTTGCTCGACCACCGGAACGCCAAGGTCCCCGAGAATCCTTATCACCGAGGCGCGCGTGATACCGGGAAGGATCGACGCAAGCGGCGGGGTCATCACAACGCCCTCGCGCACGGAAAAGATATTCTCGCCGCTGCCCTCGGCAACGAAGCCCATCGTGTCGAGCAGGAGCGCCTCGTCGTAGCCCGAACGGCGCGCCTCGTAACCGGCGAGGATCGAATTGATGTAATTTCCCGAGGCCTTGGCCGCCGGCAGCATCGAGTTGTGATGGAACCGCGCGAACGACGAGGTCTTGAGCCTGACGCCCTTCTCGACGCTTTCCTTGCCGAGGTACGCGCCCCACGGCCACGCCGCGATAGCGACGCGGGTCTTGTTGCCGCGCGCCGCAAGCCCCATCTCACCCTCGCCGTAGAAGGCGATGGGCCGGATGTAGCATTCGGTGAAGCGGTTGGTGCGTACCACGTCGGCCGAGGCCTTGAGCAACTCCTCGTCGCTGTACGGGATGGGCATCTCGAGGATATGCGCGGAATCGTGAAGGCGGCGGATATGCTCGGGCGCGCGGAAAATCGCCGACCGGCCGTCGTCGCACTGGTAGCATCGCATCCCTTCGAACACCGCGAGCCCGTAGTGCAGGCTATGGGTAAGAACGTGTACCTGGGCCTTGTCGTAGGCCACCAGTTCTCCATCGAGCCAGATTTTGTCGGATCTTATGCCGCCCGTTGCCAATGCCAACCTCTCGGAAATGCTTGTAATACGCCGGCGGTCTTTTCGCGCCGTCGTGACACACGTCCTGTCCGAAAGTTAGTCGATGGCTGGAATTTGGACAAGCCGCGCCGGGACGGGCGGATTATTCCGAGCGCGTGCGCGGCGTCGCCTGCGCTTCGGCCGCCTGCGGTTCGGCCTCGATTCCGCCCGTGCCGCCCGACGGCGCCCCGGCGGCCGCTTCAGTCTTTCGCGCGGGCCATCGCCGGCGCCTGCCGCCGCGACGCCTTCGCCTGCGCCCGCGCGAAGGCGCCATCGGCGCGCCGCCCGCGAGATAAGCGTCGGGATTTTCGAGAAAGCGCGCCAGCGCCGCGGTATCGGCGCCGTAAACCGGGGCGACCATATCGAAGAACCGGCGCGCAATCGCAAAATACGGCCGGCGCGCAAGCCGCCGGGTCCGGCGCGACGGCTCGCGCAGGAGCGGAACCGCCTCGACAATCAGCCGCATGTTCTCGGTGTCGCTCCGCGCGAAGCCGCGCCGGCGAAGCTCGCTGACCACGTCAACCCTGCCTTCCCCGTCGCGTCCAACCACACCGGCGAGATACATGTCAAGGAAGATTGCGGCGAGCACTATCTCGTGGACGGGCGATTCGCCGGCGGCGGTCCTCTCGCCGAGCGTGGCAAGGTTGCGTATCGTGGGCGAGCTTTCGAGTGGGCCGGTCCAGGTCTTCAGATGGGCCGACAGCCACGGCATCACCTGCTCGAGAAGCCCCATCTCCTCCATCAGGAGCATCGCGCGCGCGGCGCCGGTCTGCCCAATCGTTCGATAGGTCTCCTCGACCAGGCGCGGCATCGAGGCCTTCTGAAGGTCGGTGCGATACCTTTCGATAGCGGCGCGCGTAGCAGACTCGATTTCGAAGCCGAGCCGCGCGGCAAACCTGACCGCGCGCATCATCCGCACCGGGTCTTCGCGCATCCGCAGGTCCGGATCGCCGACGGTCCGGATCAGCCGGGCGCGCAGGTCGCGCACTCCGCCCGTATAGTCGATTACGCGGAAGGTTTGAGGGTCGTAAAATAGCGCGTTGACCGTGAAGTCGCGCCGAAACGCATCTTCCTCGGCGCTGCCGAAGGTGTTGTCGTGGCGGATAAGGGGTTCTTCGGGCGAGATTTCCTCGCTGCGGCGGCGGAAGGTTGCGACCTCTATATTCTTGGGTCCGAAGAAGACGTGGACCAGGCGGAAGCGCCGGCCGATAAGGCGGGAGTTGCGAAACAGCTCGCGAACCTCCTGCGGATGGGCCGAAGTGGCGACGTCGAAATCCTTCGGCCGCCGTCCGAGCATCAGGTCGCGCACGCTCCCGCCGACCAGGTAGGCGACGTGACCCGCCTTTATCAGACGATACAGAACCTTGAGAACGTCCGGGTCGATCTCGCGTCGCGAAACCGGATGCTCGGCGCGCTCGAGAATATCAGGTTCCAACCTTTACCCTTCCGCGGCGCGGCGCGCGGCCCCATTCGCGCCACTTATCCCCATATCAAACCTAGCACGGCGGCCAGCAACCGTTCATCGCCCCGGAGCCGGCACTTCCAACGCCCGCCGCCCGCGCCTGAGCCGTACCGGCGCGGCCACCGACCCCGCGCCATTGGCAGCGCCGCTTGAGGCCAAATAGAATATTTGCGGTTCGCGGTAAATCCCGCATCGCACTATTTTCTATTGCCGGAGGTTCTTCATCATGCAGCAGTTTGCCGCTGACATCCGCAAAATCCGCGAGCGCGCCCGCAAACATATCAGCGACGGCGCCGTCACCGGCGGCTACAAGGCCGACCGCGAGCAGGTACTAAAGGTCCTGAACCAGGTCCTGGCCACCGAGATCGTCTGCGTGCTGCGCTACAAGCGCCATTACTACATGGCGAGCGGAATAAACTCCGACGGGGCAAAGACCGAATTTCTCCAGCACGCCAACGAGGAACAGCAGCACGCCGATTGGGTCGCGGAGCGGATCGCCCAACTGAACGGCGAGCCCGACTTCAATCCCGAGGGCCTGGCCACCCGAAGCCATTCTGAATACGACGAAAAAGCCTCGCTGACCGAGATGATTCAGGAGGACCTGGTGGCAGAGCGGATCGCGATCGAGTCCTACTCGGAGATAATCCGATGGCTCGGCAACGATGATCCGACCACCCGCACGCTTATCGAGCAGATCCTCAAGATGGAGGAGGAGCACGCCGACGACCTAGCGAATCTGCTCGCGCGGGTCTCGTAAGCAAGGCGTTTGATTAGTTATCGCGCTGCGGGCCGGTCCGAGCCGATCGCGCAGGCGGGTCAGACCAGCTGCGTGGCTTCTCGTTTCGGCGGCGTTCCCAAATTGCCTCGGGCGCGACGGCAGCACGACCGGGCTTTTCGACTCCGTCCGGCGGCTTCCCGGGCGTGCTAATCGCGACGATGCCCGCGGCGCAGCCACAAGGGCGTTCAACAAGGGGTGCGGATTGCTCTAGAATCGTTTCCCCATGCCCCCCCAGAAAACCAATACTGTCCTGGTGGTGAGCCACGGCCCGTCATGCCTTGACGGCGTGGTCGCGGCCGCGGTCGTCGCCCGCTTCCACCAGGGCCATCGCGTGCTCACGACACTCGCCGCAAACAGCGACAGCGATCACGCGATTCAGTCGCTCAAAGCCGGCGCCGACGAGGTTTGGATCACGGACCTGTCGTGGCTCCAGCCCGCAACCGCCGAGCATCTGCGCGAGCTTGCCGCCTCGGGCACGCGCATCTACTGGATCGACCATCACCGCACGGCGGTCTCACGCGCCGAAGCTCCGGAGTTCAAGGTCCCGTTCGCCGGCAAAGTGCTCTCGGAGCGATATTCGGCGGCACGGCTGGCGTTCAACTACCTCAGGCGGCGCGAGGACGAGTTGCCGTCGGACGAGAGGCGCCACTCGTTCGAGGCGTTCGGCGCATTCGCGGAGATAGCCGACGATCACGACCGATGGGTGCATCGAATACCCGAGTCATCCGACTGGGCGCTGGCGGTTCAGACGCTCGGCGGGATGGCCTCGTACCGGGAGATCGTAAGGCTCAGGGAAGTGCGGATGACGCGACGGTTGCGCGACGCGCTTCAGACCGGGCGCGACGCGATGCGCCGCAGTATCGAACTGGCGGACTCGACGCGGGTCGACCTGAGGTTAAGCAACGGGATCACGGTGCGCTCGGCCTGCTGCTTCGGCTACAGCAGCGAGGTCGCCGCGCATCTTTACAATGGCGCCTCACGGACCGTGGTCGCGCTGTTCGATCTGAGAAGTCAGGGCGTGAGTCTGCGCCGCAGTCCCGACTGCACGGTCGATCTGTCGAAGTTGGCCGAGGCCTTCGGCGGCGGCGGACACGAGGCAGCCTCGGGATTTTCACTTCCCGATTTAAGGCGGGTTCCGGCCGAGCGATTGTCCGAGGTGCTCGCGGCGCGATTGGAAACGCCGAAACCGGAACCGCTGTGAGATGCCGCATCCGGCAAAGAACCATGGCCTCGTCGCGTGTGCAGTTGCGCGATACTGCCGCGAGGGGCTGACACGCGTCAGCGCCAATAGAATGGCTGCGGTCCCGGCAATGTACCGGAGACGGCGAACTATCGAAGCAGAACTCGGACTCTGTCGCATCGTCGCGGCCACGTTGCGAAATCAACTATGTTGCAGCGGGTCTATTGTGCAAGGTGAGGGACACGGCTGCTACCGACGTTATGACGACTAGCTCTTGGTCCGCCCGCCGCAGGGCAGCCTGACCCCGCCGAAAAGCCCCGCTTTTTCCCTTGCATCAAGAGTCTGTCCCGGCCAGACTGACCGTACGTTCATTTCGATGACTGAACGTACATTCAAAAGCCCATGACCCGCGAAGAACTCATCAAGGAGTACCGGGGTCGCGAAATCCTCGAGGCCGCCCGCCGCGTTATCGGCAGGCACGGCTTCGAGGGCACCACGATCGACCGGGTCGCCGAAGAGGCGAGGATCGCCAAAGGCACCATCTACCTCTACTTCGGCAACAAGGACGACCTGCTCCACGCGGCGGTGATCGAGGGTATCCGCTCCCTCAACGCCGAACTCAGGCGCGAAGACAATCCTGCGGCGCCGCCGCTAGAACGGATCGAAAACCTGGTCCGCCATTCGCTCCGGATCCAGAACGCCAACCAGGACTTCCTGAAGGCGCTGATGCTCGAAACCCGGCTGGTCGCGATCGTGCCCGGCGACCCGCGCGCCGGGGAGCTTCGCGGCGTTTACCTCGAATACCTGGGCCATCTGGCGGACGTGCTCGGCGCCGCGATGGAAGCCGGCGCGATTCGGCGCGTCGACCCGATGGTCGCCGCGTTCACGCTGAGCGAGATGACGACCGGGACGCTCAGGCGAAGACTCTTCGACCTTAGTTCCGGTGCGCCCGAGGAAGACGCCGATATCGTCCTCGACCTGTTCCTGAACGGCGTAAGACTGACGCCCGATCGGCGAGGTTGCGCGTGATGAAATTGAACTCCCTGCGTGCGCTTGCGGCCGGCGCGCTCGCGATGGGGCTTTTCTGCACCTCCTGCCGCGAACCGCAGTCGGCAACCGCGGCGCAGGAGCCGTCGGCGCCGCATAGCCTCACCGTGACGGTCGCGACCGCGCGCGAGGAAACGATGACCCGCACCGTGGACGTCCAGGGCGCGCTCTTTCCGCGCGAAAAGACGGTGCTCGCGGCCGAGGACGACGGCGCGATTTCCCAGGTGCTGGCGGATTTCGGCGACCGGGTGAAGGCGGGCCAGGCGCTGTGCCGAATCGACCCGCGCGAGTATCAGCTAAGGCTCGACTCGGCCCGCGCGCAACTCGAGCAGGCCGACGCGCGGCTCGTCAACGCGAAGGCGAATTTCCGCCGCGCGAGCGAGCTCAGGAAGAACGACCTGATTCCGGCTCAGCAGTTCGACGACATTTCCTCGACGCTGCGCGTCGCCGAGGCCGACGCCGAGGCCGCGACCAACGCCGTGGGGCTTGCGCAGAAGAAATTCGACGATACTTACGTGCGCGCGCCGTTTGCGGCCTACGTGCAGAAGCGGATGGTCTCGCCGGGCGAGCACGTCGCAACCGGCACGCCGGTTTTCGAGCTGATTGCGATCGACCCGATGAAGCTTCGCGCCTCGATACCCGAGCGCTTCGTCCCGATGGCGAAAGTGGGACTCAAGGTCGCTCTGAGCGTCGAGGCGAATCCGGGCCGCGTCTATACGGGCGTCGTCCGCCGGGTCGCGCCCGCGCTCGACCAGACCAGTCGCACGCTTTTGATCGAGGCCGAGGTTCCGAATCCGGATGGAAGCCTCAAGCCCGGCTATTTCGCCCACGTGACCATAGATCTCGGGCGCGACCGCGCGCTCTTCGTGCCGCGAAGCGCCGTGATGCGTTACGCGGGGGTCTCGCGCGTCTTCGTTTTCGAGCATGGCGTGGTCAGAAGCCGCGAGGTCGAGACCGGCGCTACGCTCGGGAACAAAATCGAGATCGTCAAGGGGCTCAAACAGGGCGAGCGGGTCGTGACCACCGACCTCGACCGCCTGGCCGACGGCGTCCGGGTCGTGGCGAAGGAGCAATCGTCGTGATCCTGGCCGATCTGTGCGTAAGACGCCCGGTCTTCGCTACGATGTTCGTTGGCGTGCTGGTCGTGCTCGGATGGGTTTCCTACGAGCGGCTCGGCGTGGATCTCTATCCGAAGGTCGATGTTCCGACCGTGATGGTGACGACGTTCCTGCCCGGCGCCGCGCCGGAAGAAACCGAGGCGCTCGTCACCAAGCCGCTCGAGGAAGCGATCAATACAGTCAGCGGCATCAAGGACCTGCGCTCGAACACGATGGAGGGCGTGTCGCGCATCTTCATCCAGTTCAAGCTCGAGCGTAATCTCGACGCCGCCACCCAGGACGTCCGCGACAAGATCTCCAGCGTGCTCGACAAGTTGCCCGAGGGGACCAAGCCGCCACTCGTGCAGAAGTTCGATGTCGACGCGGTCCCGATTGTCACCTACGCGGTAACCGGCTACCAGAGCCTCAAGGAGCTGACCGAAATATCGCGCCGGCTTATCAAGGAGCCGCTCGAATCGGTCGATGGCGTCGGCGCGATCGATATCGTCGGCGGGCGCAAGCGGGAGATTCACGTGCTGGTCGACGCCGACCGGTTGCGCGCGACCGGGCTCTCGATCCAGCAGGTCGCCGGGGCGCTTGCGCGCCAGAACGTCGAGTATCCGGGGGGACGGATCAAGCAGGGGCTTTCCGAGGAAACGCTCCGTACGCTCGGCCGGATTACCCGCGTCAAGAATTTCAACAACGTGATCGTAAGCGAGCGCGACGGACGCCCCGTGACCATCGGCGATATTGGCACGGTCGTGGACGGAGTGAAGGACCCGCGCTCGCTCTCGCGATGGGACAACCGCAACGCCGTGTCGCTGGTGATTCGCAAGCAATCGGGCGAGAACACGATCGCGGTGGTCAATCGCGTGCGCGCCAAATTGGCGCAAATCAGAAAGACGCTGCCGCCGGGCGTCAGTGTGATCGTCTCGCGCGATTCCTCGACCTATATCCGCGAGTCCGTGCACACCGTGCAGGAGCATCTCATCCTGGGCGGGCTGTGCGCCGCGCTCGTGGTGTTCTTCTTCCTCGGCTCGGTACGCTCCACGCTGATCGCCGCAGTCGCGATCCCGGTTTCGATCATCTCGACCTACTCGCTTCTGTTGTGGATGGGCTTCACGCTCAACACCCTGACCCTGCTCGCGCTCACCCTCGCGGTCGGCATCGTTATCGACGACGCGATCGTCGTGCTCGAGAACATCTTCCGCTTCATCGAGGAAAAGGGGATGGGTCCGATCGATGCCGCAAAGGCCGCGACCGCCGAGGTCGGACTGGCGGTGAGCGCGACGACGCTGTCGCTGGTGGTTATCTTCCTGCCCGTCGCGTTCATCCACGGCGTGATGGGCCGGTTTTTGAACTCGTTCGGCCTCACGATGGCGTTTGCGATCATGGTTTCGCTGGTGGTCGCATTCTCGCTGACCCCGATGTTGTGCTCGCGCTTCCTCAAGCCGGGCGTGCGCAAGCGCCGCTCGCGTGAGTCCGCCTTCTTCCGACCGCTCGAGGCCGGCTATGAGCGCGCGCTCTCGTGGTCGCTGGAGCATCGATGGATAATCGTCACTATAGCGTTCGCGATGGTGCTGGCGGTGCCGCTGCTTGCAAAGCTGGTGGGCGCGCGCTTCATGCCCAACGAAGATTCGAGCGAGTTCGCGGTCAATATCCGCACGCCGCCCGGCTATTCGCTGCTTCATACCGACGAAGTCGTGCGCCAGGTCGAGAGCCGGCTTCGCACCATCCCCGGAGTGCGCCATCTGTTCACGACAGTCGGCGACACGACCGGCGACGGGCGCGTGACCGTCGCGCAGGTGATCGTCAAACTCGCGCCGATCGAACAGCGCCGCCTTACCCAGTCGCAGATCATGGCCGAGGCGCGAAAGCGCATTGAGGATTTCCCCGCGCTGCGCATCACGGTTGACGACATCAAGCCGTGGGAGCAGGGCGGCGTGCGCGAGGTTGACGTGGACTACGACATACGCGGGCCCAACCTCGGCACGCTGCGCCGGATCGCCGCGCAGGTGCGCCGTCAGATCGAGCAAATTCCAGGCGTGGTCGATCTCGATTCGACCTACGAAGGCGGGCTTCCCGAGCTGCAGGTCCATATCGACCGCCAGAAAGCCGCCGACCTCGGCGTGTCCGTCGATGACATCGCCTCGACGATGCGCACGATGGTCCACGGCAGCGTCGTGACGCGCTATCGCGAAGGCCAGAACACCTACGACGTGCGGCTCCAGCTCGCCAGGCGCGACCGCGACAACCCCGCCGAGATCGGCGCGCTCACGGTTCCTTCGGCGGCCGTCGGACAGGTGCGGCTCGACAACGTGGCGACGCTGACCAACGGCACGGGCCCGGTCCAGATAGATCGCGAGAACCGCCAGCGCCAGATAGCGCTGCTTTTCAACCTCGCGCCCGGGGCCGCGATGAACAAGGTCCTCGCGCAACTCAAGCGCCGGGTCGCGAAACTTCACATACCGCCCGGTTATTCGACGGCGCTCGGCGAGATGGGCGACAGCCAGGTGTACGGCGAGATGGTGCACGGCTTCGAAATCGCCTTCCTGCTGTCGGTCATCTTCATGTACATGGTGCTGGCCGCGCAGTTCGAAAGCTTCGTCCATCCGATCACGATCATGCTCTCGCTGCCGCTTGCGGTGCCGTTCGCACTGCTCTCGCTTCTGATTTTCAGGGAGCAGATGACGCTGTACTCGCTGCTCGGTATTCTTCTTCTGTTCGGGATCGTGAAGAAAAACTCCATCCTGCAGGTCGATCACACGATCAACCTGCGCGCGCAGGGCGTTTCACGCCGCCAGGCGATTCTGCAGGCCAATCGCGAGCGCCTAAGGCCCATCCTGATGACCACGGCGGCGCTGGTCGCCGGCATGATCCCAATCGCCTTCGGCACGGGGGTCGGCGCCGCGGCCCATCGCGGGATCGCGATTGTCGTGATCGGCGGCCAGACGCTGTGCCTGCTCATCACGCTGCTCGTCACGCCGGTCGCCTACTCGCTCTTCGACGACCTCGAAACCTGGTGGAAACGCGGCGCGCTCGGGCGAAAGCCCGCGCTCAAGCTGGTCGAATCGTCGTACGAGGAAGCCGAGCCGCATCGCCACGTCGCCGACTGAGCGCTGCGGCGCCGATCCTTGCCCGCGGGCGCCTGTTCTTTCACGACGCGCACGCTGGTAGGTTGCGGTCAATTTTGCTTCGCGGTCCGTGCGAGGCGCCTTGCCTCGCACGATTTCGCCATACGGAAGACAAGATGGAATACCTGACGGTCGTCGGTATAGGTCTCGCGGCAGGCATCCTGGGCGGATTCTTCGGCGTGGGCGGCGGAGTGTTGATCGTTCCGGCGCTCGTGCTGATGCTCTCGATGGAGCAGCATTCGGCGGTCGGAACGTCGCTCGCCGCGCTGCTTCCGCCGGTCGGCTTGCTGGGCGCAATCGAGTACTACCGTCACGGCGCGGTCAACGTGCCTTACGCGGCGCTGCTTGCGCTCGGGCTCGCCTCGGGCGCGTATTTCGGCGCAATAATCGCGGTGAAAATTTCGGCCCTCGCACTCCGGCGAGCCTTTGCGATCTTCCTCGCCGCAGTCGCGATTCATCTCTTTATGGCGTAACGGCAGGCACGCGATGACCCGGCGCTCGCGCGGAGGCGGACAGGCGATCGTATGCGCCGCTCGGCGCCGGTTTCGCGGCTTGCGCCCACAACGCGGGCTTACTAAATTCGCGCCGTGGACAGGGAACTCGAGCAGATGCTCAATCTGCTGCTCGAATCCGAGCGCGCCGGCGCGCTTGCGCTCGAACAGCTTGCCAGCGAGGTCGAGCCGGAGAAGCTTCGCCGCTTCCTGCTTGGAGCGCGTGACGAAGAGGCGCGCAACGCGGCAAGCCTCGAAGCGCTGATCCGCGACAACGGCGGGACACCCTCGGACAAGGTCGGACCGTTCGCCGCGCGGGTCGCCGCGCTCGAATCGGTGCGCGACAGGCTCAACCTGATGTCGCGCGGCCAGGAATGGGTCGCGCGCAAGGCCGAAGAGGCGCTTGCGCTCGCGCCGCCGGAGGGACCGATCCACGATTACCTGCAGGCGATGGCCAATCGGCATCGCGCCGAGGTCGAATGGGGCCGCGCCGAAGTGATAAGGCTGCTCAACGCCGACAAGTGAAACTATGTGGCGCCGATAATCGGCGCCGGTTACGGAGAACGCGATGGATCTGAGTTTCAGTCCGGAAGAGGAGGCTTTTCGCCAAAAGGTGCGAAGCTTTCTCAGCACGAACCTGCCCGAGGGATGGAACGAACCGGGCTTTCGCCTGCCCGAGGAGTTCGACCGAATCGACTTCCTTAAGGACTGGCAGCGCCGGCTCTACGAGAACGGGTTTCTCGGGATGGCGTGGCCCAAGGAATACGGCGGACAGGGCGCCAGCCAGGTCGAGATGGCGATCTTCAACGAGGAGATGGCGCGCTTCAGGGCGCCGGGACCGCTCAATGGGCTGGGACTCTCGATGGCCGGGCCGACGATTATCACGCACGGCAGCGAGGCGCAGAAAAAACGCTTCCTCAAGAACATCCTGAGCTGCGAGGAGATCTGGTGCCAGGGATTCTCCGAGCCCAATGCCGGCTCCGACGTCGCCTCGCTGCGCACCCGCGCCGAACTCAAAGGCGACGAGTTCATCGTAAACGGCCAGAAGGTATGGACCACGCTCGCCCATATCGCCGACTGGTGCATGCTCCTGGTCCGCACCGATCCCGAAGCCCCCAAGCATCGCGGGCTAAGCTACCTGCTCGTTGACATGAAAACCTCCGGCATCACGGTCAAGCCGCTGCGCCAGATGACCGGCGAGGCCGAATTCAACGAGATGTTCTTCGAGGACGTGCGCGTCCCGCGTGAGAACCTGGTCGGCGGATTGAACGAAGGATGGCGCGTCGCGATGACCACGCTGATGAACGAGCGCGGCACCTTTGCGCTGTCGTCGGTCACGCGCTTCAAGATCACCTTCGATGAAATCGTCGATCTCGCGCGCAAAACAATCAAAAACGGAAAGCCGGCGACCGAGGACCCGATCGTCCGCCAGACGCTCGCCGAGTTCTACATCACGCTCGAGAAGATGAAGTACACCGCCTACCGCACCTTCTCGAAGATCCTGAAGGGTGGAAATCCCGGCCCCGAGGGCTCGATCTCGAAGCTGATGTGGTCGGAGCTGAACCAGCGGATGCACGAGTTCGTGATGGAGCTGGAAGGGCCGGCAAGCCAACTCGTCAAGGGCTCGCCCTACGCGGTCGAGTCGGGGCGATGGCAGTACGGATTCCTGCGCTCGCGCGCGAATACGATCGAAGCGGGGACATCCGAAATCCAGCGCAACATCATCGCGGAGCGCGTGCTCGGACTTCCGAAATCGCGCTAGGCCGATAGAGCAACTGACGAAACGGCCGGAGCGGTAATCCCGCCCCGGCCGTTTTCTTTTGTGCGTGCGCGTCCCTGCGATGAAAGGTTGCGGCGCACTCGAGGGACGCCGCTACGGACAGCCTACATCCGCTCCCACGGAGCAACGCCACCCTTGTACGGCGGCACTCCATGGACGAACCAGTACGAGCTGAAGCTCTTGTCACCGTCGTCCTTGGCTTGGGTTCGCTTCCACGGTTCGACCCCATCCTTGTACGGTGGCACGCCGTGGACGAACCAGTAGGAGTTGAATTGCGTATCCTGCCCGCTCGCTTGCTGGCCATAGACGCCGTTGCGGGCCTGCACGCCAGGGATTTTCCCTGCGCGCGCCGAGACTCCCCCGATCGTCGAGAAGCCGACTGCGACTGCGAGAGCCATACCAACGATCACTGTCTTTCGCATAACCTCACCTACTCACTCCCCAGCGCTCTTGCCGCCGGGATGCGGGGGCATAAGAACAAGTCGGATGCCAAATTTGAGGGGAGGGACTTAACCGGCTTTTTTAGTGGCGGCTATGACTCGCCAGCAATCGGAACCGAGGCGGACGCCAACCTGGATTAGCGGACTGCTAACCGAACACGCCGTCCGCGGGACTGCGCGACGCGCGAGCACCGCGGCGGACCTTCGGGCCGCGGTCTGACTGAGGCGGCGCGAGGATCATTTACGAAAGAAAACGCTGTAAAAATCGAAGTACGGCGGCAAGCCAATCCGGTGCGCGTGCCTTCTTCGCGCGCAATTTCGCAATTGGCTAAATGTTTTGCGCCAAATGCGGCTTGAGAATTTAGCGGCGCGGCCTTTATCGCCGCCGCGCCGCTCTCCGAATCTCCGCGCTCAAACGTGCGCGATGACTTCTTCCTTGAGACGGCGAATCTGCGTCTCGTCGCCGCCCATCATCGTGCTGAAGATGAATTGGCCGACGCCCCAGTTGCTGACGCGGCGTTTCAGTTCAACGACACATTCCTCAGGCGTTCCAATCAACACCATCGGCGACTGCAGGATTCCTTCCGCGCTCAGATTGAACATCGGCGCCATCCCCGCTGCGGTCGCGCGGGTGGCCGCAGGCGAATCGGTGAGGACGAGAGTGAAAATGAAATTGCTCGCGCAGATCGAATCGGGATTGCGCCCGTGGCGTTTGGCTTCCTCGCGGACGAACGCGATTCGCGAGCGGAACGACTCGTCGGTCATCTTGCGCAGGTTGTCGACCGATATTTTGCCGGGTTTGCCGGCGTCGGGAATGATGTTGATGTAGTCGGCGTGCTTCGCCGCGATTCTCAGCAGGCCCTTGCCGCCTCCACCCACGATTATCGGTGGATGAGGCTTCTGGATCGGCTTCGGCCACAGGATCGCGTCCTTGAACTTGTAGAATTCTCCCGTGAACGTCGTGCGCTCGTTGGTCCAGAGTGAGCGGATGCAGGTCATCGCCTCGTCGAGCATCCTGAGCCGCTCGGCGATCGGCGGAAACGGGATGCCCGTCATCTGGAACTCGGTTTCGGTCCATCCGGTGCCCAATCCCGCGAGCAGCCGTCCGCCGCTCAGATGGTCGAGCGTCACCAGCGATTGCGCAGTGATCGCGGGATGGCGGAACAGATTGCACAGCACCAGGTGCCCGACGCGGATCTTTTTGGTCGCGTCCGCGGCCGTCGCCGCGAGGATCATCGAATCGTAGGCGAGAGTATGCGGATCGTACTGGCGCTCGGGCCCTTCCATCACGATATGATCGGGAAAAACGACGAGGTCGTAACCGAGGCCTTCCGCCGCCTGAGCGAGCGCGCGCACGCGCGCCGGCTCCATGTTCACCAACTGAATTCCGAATTCCACGTTTCCTCCGCTTAGGTCCGCCGGCCAATCCAGGGCTGCGGCGCGTTCCGATGACGCTAGACCAATGCCGCCCGAGTTTCTACTTCTGCGCCACCGGCGCGGGAATCTCTTTCAACCGCGCGGTCGTGTCCTTGTCGTATTCCAGATGCAGCGCGCGGACGATCATCCCGTGCATCCGCCATAGCCCGATCACGTAGAACAGCTCCATTATCGCCTCGTCCTTGAGATGCTTCTTGAGCTCGGCGAAGGTTTCATCCTCGACGAGATTGCGCCCAACGAGTTCATCGGTTGCCGCCATCACGGCGCGCTCCTCCGCCGAGAACTTGTCGCTCGTCGCCCATCCCTTTATTGCCTGGAGCTTCTCTTCCGGGACGCCGACCATCCGGGCAACCTTGAGATGCTGCGAGTATTCGAACCTGGAGTCGCCGACGATCCCGGTACGCAGGATCGCAAGCTCGCGCAGTTTGGGCTTGAGCACGCGGCCGGGACCCATCAGCGCCATCAGGCTGTTGCGCGCCTGGAAAAGCAGGTCGGGCACCAGCGCGAACGTGGTCCAGTAGTCGCCGGGCGTGCCGGTTGCGGTGCCGGGCTCGGCAACCGGATCGCGCTCGCCGAAGAATTGCTTGTACAGTTCGCGGATCTCGGGCGAGGCCTCGGCCTTGCTCACTTGACGCAATCGTCCCATCGCTTCCTCCCGATCATGGAATTGGCGGCAATTGCCGCGCGAGGGAACGATTGCCCAGTTACTTGTCCGGCGTCAAATAGAAAGTCTCTGGCGCGGGACGGTAGGCGCGAGCAAGCCAGAGCGGGCGGCGCAAATTTCCGGGACCCGGCGCCGGACGCGCCATCGCAAGCCATCGCCGATAAACCTCATGCGCCTTGTCCGTGTCAACGAACACGTCGCCGTAGCGATCTTCCGCGCCGGGACGCTCCACGCGCACCTTCTGATGCCAGCAGTGCTGGCCGCTTATCGGATCGGGCTGAACCGCAAAGGTTGGGTTCTGATGCACACCGGCGTCCTGCCACCAGATACGCCCGGAATCGGGATCGTCGCTTTGAAACGGCCTTACGCCATGCACCTGGCGCATCATCCATTTGCCCGGCCCGGTCCGTCGAAGGTCAACCAGCGCGCTCGACCATCGCGCCGTGCCCGAATCCTCCGCAAGCCGCCATCGCCCCAGATGATGCGAGCATGCGATCACACCCGGCCGGATCCCCTCGGTCACCCAGACCTTGTCGATGAAGTAGCCAATCTCGGTTACGACCTTGAGCAGGTCGCCGGTCCTGACGTGAAAGCGCTCGGCGTCGCTCGGATGGAGCCAGAGCGGATTGGAGTGCGAGATTTCGTTGAGCCACTTGGCGTTGCCTGAGCGCGTGTGTATCAGCGTCGGCAGCCGAAACGTCGGCAGCAGGAGCATCTCGCCCTTGTCGCGGTCGATCTGCGACCAATGAACGTGGCTTCGGATATAGCCCGGAATCGCGTGCTCGGGCCATTTCCATTCCTTGAGCGTCTTCGAATAGAACTCGAGCTTTCGCGACGGCGTGGGAAAGCCCACGTGCGTCTTACCGTCTATCTCGACCCCGACCGGCTTGTCGTTTTTGGTAACGACACCGGTTGCGCGGTCCACCTTCGCGCCTGCCAGGTCGGACGCTGCGGGCTTTTTTTCGTGCAAGCGATAGACCTTGTCCTCGACCAGGAACGCGCCGTACTTGCGCATGTAATCGAGCGGCGAAAGGCCTTCTTTTGCAGCGGCCTCGGGGAGACCCGGCACGCTGTTCTCGAAGATCCATCGGTAATAATCGCCGACCGTGAGCTTTTCGCCGGCGCGGTAGGGCGACTCGAAATACTTGCGGATTCCGAGCGAGCCGTCGGGATCGATCCGCCAGGAAAGCTCGATCCAGAATTCGTCCTCTTCCCAGATTTCGCCGAGCCCGGCCTCGCGATGGGCCTCGTAGGTGAAGTTGAATTTCTTGCCCTGTTTTTCGAGCGCGACCCGAAGCACCGGCTGGCGAAATGCGATCCATCGCGCCGCGTGCGTTTCCTGGCTGAGCAGATCATGGCGTTCCGACGCGATGCCCATCGGCAGCACATAGTCGGCGAACCATGCGGTCTCGCTCCAGGTCGGGGTCAGGCAGGCGTGGCGCTCGACCTTGCTCTCGTCGAGAAGCGCCTCGAGCCACGTCATCCCGTCCGGATTGGTCCAGACCGGGTTGTAGACCCGCGTGAAGTACATCGCGAGCTTGCCGCGTCCCTCCCTGAGGAAATGCGGCAGAAGGAAGCTCATCTCGAAGAACGCGATCGGATACTCTCTCGGCCACGTCAGTTCGTTCCACACCCGCGACGGCGGCGGCATCATCGGCGGCGCCGGAACGAACTTGCTCGCCGTGTGCGGCAGCGTTCCGCCCGGGGTGCCAATCGCGCCGGTCAGCACCACAAGGAACTCGAGAGCGCGCGCCACCTGCCATCCGCCGAGATTTCCCGCGGCGGCGTTGCGCCAGATATGCGTCGAAAGCGCGGAGCCGGCCCGCGCCGCTTCACGCGCAACCTCGACGATCGTCTCGGCCGAGGCTCCCGACTCGCGCTCGGCAAACTCGGGCGTGTATTCGGCGTAAAGCTCCTTCAGGACCTCGACGAACGTGTCGAACGTGCAGGGACGGCCCGGATGCTCCTCGCGGAGATACTCCTCCCAGTTGACCCATCGGCGCACGAACTCGCGGTCGAACAGGTTCTCGCGCACGATCACGTTGCACATCGCGAGCAGCACGGCGGCTTCCGTGCCCGGCCAGGTCGAAAGCCAATAGTCGGCCTTGGAAGCGGTGTTCGATAGCCGCGTGTCAATCACGCAGAGCTTCGCGCCGCGCGCCTTGGCCTCGATAATCCGCTGCGCGTGCGGGTTGAAGTAATGGCCGGTCTCCAGATGCGCGCTCAGCAGCAGGATGAAGCGCGCGTTCGCATGGTCGGGCGACGGCCGGTCGATTCCGTGCCAGAAGGCGTAACCGGCGCGCGCTCCCGACGAGCATACGTTGGTATGACTATTGTGACCGTCGATACCCCAGGCGTGCAGGATGCGCTGGTTGTAGAGCAGTTCATGGCCGGGACGCCCGACGTGATAGACGATCTCGTTGCGTCGTCCCTCCTTGAGGGCTGCGCGGATGCGTCCGGCGATATCGTCGAGCGCCTCGTCCCATGAAACGCGCTCCCATTTGCCCTCGCCACGCGCGCCGGCGCGTTTCAGCGGATAGCGGATCCGTTCCGGGTCGTTGACCTGGTTGAGTGTCGCCGGGCCCTTCGCGCAGTTGCGTCCGCGGCTTCCCGGATGGGCCGGGTTGCCCTCGAACTTGCGAATTCGGTTGGTGCCCTTTTCGACGTAGGCGAGCAGTCCGCATCCGGATTCGCAGTTGAAGCACACGGTCGGCACGAGGCTGTAATGGCGCTCGACCTTTCGCGGCCATTGGGACGGGTCGTACTCGGTCCAGTCGTCCCATTTTTCGGCCGGCGGAAAGCTTGCAAGTCCGCCCGTCGGCGGGTCGAGTTCTTGCGCGGCAGGATTGAGCGGTTGATCTTTCTCGTTCATTGCAACTTCTAGCTGAGCGGAACCGCCTGGCCCGCTTTGACCCACAAGTCCTCGAAAACCCAAAGTCCCGCGAGTGCGAGGAGCGCCGCAAGCACGTTGAGCGCGACGCCCCCGTCGCTGATCAGCACAATCACGATCGGCACGAGCGCGCCGAGCACAATTGCGCCAAACCAGAAACGGACGGAAAGAGCGCCGTGCGTAAACACGCGAGTCGCGCGCTTCACGTCCTCGCTAACGTGCGGCAGCGCGATCTCCGCGAGGATCATTCCGAGTCCGACCGCAAGCGACGCGGCGAGCAGCGCTCCGGCCGTGGTCTCAAGCTTGCGGATCGCCTGAACCAGCAGATGCCAGAAGAAAAGCGGACTCTGCCACAGATCGCGTCCCTTGGCCTGCGCGAACAGAAACGCCGTGTAACAGGCGCATGCGATCGCGACGAGCCCGGTCGCCGCCGTGAGCGCGAGCGGAGGACCGCCGAGGAACATCCCCGCGCCGAGCCATAGCGCCGCAAGTCCGCCGCACGACATCAGGATGTAGCCGCCGCGGACCAGCCACGAACTCGGATTTCCTTTGAGCAGCAGGTAATGAAACCGGTCAGGGCGCTTCAAATCGATCACGAGAAGAAATGCGGTGATTACGAGGAACGCAATGGCAACCGCCGGACTAGCAATCGCGAACAGCGGCTTGTCCGCGCCGTAGCCGAGTGCGCCCAGAAACGCGGCGACCATCAGAACGCCCGCCGCGATCGACTTGGTCCAGAGATACGCGGCGACTTCCCATCCCCACGGCGCGGGATGCGCGACGTCGTAAGTCTCACGCGCGCGCGGCGGTGCAACCGAGTCCGCTGTTGCCACGGTTGGCGCCAACAGCCCGGGCACGGCGCGTTTCTCGCTCCAGAAATAGCTCTCGGGGCGGGCGATCGCGCCCGGCTCAATGAGGTCGCCGTCGATTCCGACGTAAAAGAGCTTGGGATGCGTGCCCTTGTGCGGCTTGCGCGCGCTCACCTTCTGCGTCGCGACGATTCGGCTCGCCACGCTTGCGGGCTCGTCGAGGTCGCCGGCGATTATCGCCCGCGTCGGGCATACGATAACGCACGCCGGCTCCAGGCCGTTGTCAACGCGATGCGCGCAGAAGTTGCACTTGGCCGCAGTGTTCGAGCGCGGATCGATATAGAGCGCGTCGTACGGGCAGGCCTGCATGCAGGACTTGCACCCGATACACCGGCTGTTGTCGAAATCCACGATACCGTCGGGGCGCTTGTACAGCGCGCGGGTGGGGCAGATCTCGACGCAGGGCGCCGCTTCGCAGTGATTGCATCGCATCACGCCGAAGTGCCGGCTCGTGTTCGGGAACTCGCCCTTTTCGATGTACTTCACCCAGGTGCGAAAGACGCCGACCGGCACGTCATGCTCTTCCTTGCACGCAACCGTGCACGCATGACACCCGATACAGCGGTTCTGATCGATTACGAAGCCGTAACGCATTTGATTAAGCGGATTGGTTGGACGGAGCGCCCGGGACGGCGCGCCGGAGTGACAGTGGTACGGATAGAAGTATCGTTGCCGCCGACAACGGGCAACTTTTCGCGATACGCGCGCGGTGCCCGGGCATCTTGCGGCCGAGCTCGCGCGGCGCGATAATTCGGTTTCCCGGTGGACGCATAGCTCAGCCCGGTTAGAGCGCTTGCCTCACATGCAAGAGGTCCCTGGTTCGAGTCCAGGTGCGTCCACCATCGCGAAGCCCGCCAACGCCGCCTTGCCAGGAACGCAAACCCCCAGGGTTGATGACGGACCTGCGCGACGAGTCCTCGAAAAAACCCGGTTGCTCCGCCATCTTCACGAGATCTCGACCGGTAGCCCCGCGCTCTTCCATTCCGGATAGCCGTCTTTCAGCCGTCGCGCCTTGAACCCCCGGCGGCGAAGCTCGGATACCGCCTCGTACGCCATCAGGCAGTACGGCCCGCGGCAATACGCGACTATCTCGTGGCGCGGCGCAATTTTGCCCTTTCTGCGCTTGAGATTCTCCAGCGGAACGTTGATTGCGCCGGCTATGTGACCGGCCATGAACTCCTCCTGCGGACGCACGTCGATAAGCGTTACGGTTCCGCGACGCATGCGTTCCAGGAGTTCCTCGCTTCCGATCGGCTCAAGCGAATCGCGCTCGCGAAAATAGCCGTCGAGCAGGCGCTGCACCTCGGCGACGTTGCGCTCGGCCACCTGCCTGAGCGAGTTGAGCAGTGTCACGACGACGTCGTCCGCCAGGCGGTAGAGTACGCGCTTGCCTTCCCGGCGAGCGGTCACGATTCCGGCGCGTCGCAGGTGCTGGAGATGCTGCGAGGCGTTGGCGACGCTCAGCCCCGACATCTCCGCGACCGTCTCGACGCTGCGCTCGCCCTGGGCGAGCAACTGGAGCAGCATCAGGCGATGCTCGTTGGCAAGGGCCTTTGCGACGGCCGCGAACTGCACGAACAAAAGCCGCGTCGGCAAGTCGGGCACTGAAGCCATGGAACATGATTCAATATATCAATTGACTGATCAAGCCGCCGCGTGAGCCGTTTTTCTCCGCGTCCCGCCACGGCTCTCGGCCGCGCAACGTACGCGCGCGTGCAAAGGAGGCCTCTTCATCGCTGGCGCGCGCGATGCGATAGTGATCGCGATGGGGCGCCCGTGCTCCGGTCGCGCGCCCGGTGGACGGAAATCATAAATGAAGCCGAAGATTATCCCGGCCGTCGTGATTCTCGCGCTAATCCTCGCCGGATGCAGCGTGCAGGGACGCGCCTATCAGCCTGAGCCGGTGCCGCCCTCGGTCAGCATGGTCCACATCTACCGCCCCTACCATTTTTACGGTTCGCTGATAGTTCCGCGCGTGAGTTGCGCGCAGGAAAGCGTCTCTCTCAAGCCCGGCGGCTATTACTCCTATTACGTTAATAGCGGGCCCGTAACCTGCGCGGCGTCAACCGAGGCGACTTCGCAACTAAAGTTCGATGCGAAGCCGGGCAAGGAGTATTTCGTCAGGGAGGAGATCGTTCCCGGCAATATCGTCGGGCGAACGCACTTCAGCCTGGTCGATCCCAAGGTTGCGCGCGCCGAAATCGCCAAATGCCACGAGCAGAAGCCAGCGTCCGACACCGACGCCCGCCGCTGACCGAATCGCTCAGCCGCTTCGCGCGCGGCGCGAGCGTCCGGCGCAAGGCGATACGGGCTAGTCGATTGCGAGGCTCGCGAACGAAACCGCCGAGCCGCTATCCGGCTCCATCGCGATTCCGTACTTGAGCAGGCGTCCCGACCTTCCCTTGAGAAGCTCGAGCTGCGTGTACATCGGGGCGAGCCCGCAAATCCGGCGCGCGTCGCCGTCCCTGGCGATATCGGCAAAGAACCCTTCGGGGTCGCCGCGCGTGATGAAATCGATAAGCCCGTGGTCGTCGCGCCGCACGCGCTCGGCCACCGATTCGTCGGCCGTGAATTCGTCGCCGAACTTGCGCCCCACGTGCGCGAAATCGACGCCCGCGACGATCAGCACGCGGCGCTTTTCGGCCTCGATTTCACGACGAAGCGCTTCGATGAACGAAGCGACGTGGGGCTCGCGCATCGGCGTAACACCGCCCGCGACCATTTCGTGGAACGAGCTGACAAGTATCGGCACCACGCTGAACTCGCGCTCGCCGAGCGCCCATTTGAGGAACAGCACCTGGAATTCGATGGAGTGCTCGTTGCGATGCAACAGTTCTTCGGCAAACAGGTCGCCGCCCTTGTATCGGCGCGACAGCCGCTCGACGAATCCGCGCTCGGTCGGAACCACGCCAAGCGGCGTAGAGTAGTCCTTCAACGTCGCGCTGAAGAATTCGGGGCCGCCGCCGTAATGCGAAGTGCCCAGGATAACCACCAGATCCGGTGCCTCGTGCGCTCGAAGCTCGCCGTACGCATGCGCGTACGCGGCGGCTCCGCGGCGCGGATCGATATGGGGCGCGATCAGTCCCGCGAGCGCTCCGTCGCGTGGCTTGAGCTCCGTTCCCGGACCCTCGGGCGGCGCGAAGTAGCTCTCGATCTCGCGGCGAAGGGCGTTCGGTTCGCTCGGGTAGCACAGACCCGCAAGCGCGGCCGGACGGACCGGGTTTGCCCGGAATTCCTCGCGCACCTTGCGCAGGCGCTCGCGAAACGCGGGCGAGTCGAGGAAGTAGGCCTTGTCCAGCGTATCGATCAGCTCGGTCAGGCTGTCCACCGGAAGGGGCTGGCCGAAGCGACGCATGAATGCGGCCCGGATGCCGCGCAGATCGTTGGTTCCGTCGAAGAGCGTTATGATGAAGTATGCGCCCATGCCGAGCACAATCGGCTCGGGCGCAAGACCCGAGGGGTCGCGCAGACAGATATACGCCTGCTCGTTCTGCTCGATCGGAAAAGCCTCGACGGGCCTTATCCTCGGTTTATCCATCGGCCGAACCGCGCGAACGCTCCGCGAGCGTGATTTCGGTGTCTTCCCACCCGTAATTTACAGATGCTAGGAGCTTTGGCAGACTGCGGCAAGTTCACTTCGGCGCGTGGCGCCGTTTCGCAGAGGATCTTCGGCCGATGAAGATAGTTCGCTTCAGTCATCAGGGCCGCGAGCGCCTGGGCGCTCTCGACGGAGACAATATTCGCGAACTCGACGGCCCGCTCGACGCGCTGAGAGGCGCCGCAGGGGCGCAGCCAGTCGCGCTTTCGCAGGCGCGTATTCTCGCTCCGGTGATTCCCGGCAAAATTGTTGCCGTTGGAGTCAACTATCGCGACCATGCCAAGGAGATGGGCCGAGAGTTACCGGCCGAGCCGATGCTTTTCATCAAGCCGTCGACCGCGGTGATAGGATCGGGCGACGCAATCGTCTATCCGCCGCAGACCCATCGGCTCGACTACGAAGGCGAGCTTGCGATTGTGATCGCGCGCGCAGCCAAAAACGTCCCGGAAAAGGACGCGCGCCGCTACGTGCTCGGCTTCACGTGCATGAATGACGTCACTGCGCGCGATCTCCAGCGTCTTGACGTCCAGTTCACCCGCGCCAAGGGCTTCGACACCTTCGCTCCGCTCGGGCCGGTAATCGAGACGGAACTGGATCCGTCGGATCTGCAGATAGAAACCCGGCTCAACGGCGAAGTGCGACAGAGAAGCCGCACTTCCAACCTGATTTTCGGATGTGACTACCTGGTGAGCTTCATTTCGCACGTGATGACCTTGCTTCCGGGCGACGTTATCTCGACCGGAACTCCCTCGGGAGTCGGCCCGATGCAGGTCGGAGACACGGTCGAAGTCGAGATTGAAAGGATCGGATGCCTTCGAAACACGGTCGCCGCCGCGCGATAAAGCGCGCCAGCGAACAGTCATCGAAAGAACTGCGCTATCGCGTCTGCCGGGTTTCCGACCTGAAGCCCGGACAATCGATGAAATTCCTGCTGCCGATCCGGGGAACGGACGAGGAATGTTTCATCGTCAATTTCCACGGCGATTTCCACGCGTACGTGAACCGATGCCGGCATGTGCCGATGCCGATGGACTGGGTCGACAATCAGTTCTTCGCGGAGCAGGGACGCTACCTGATGTGCCAGACGCACAACGCGTACTACGAGCCGGCGACCGGCGAGTGTATCGCGGGACCGCCGAGCGCGTGCGGCAAATTCCTGTACCGCGTGCCTCTGGAAATCGAGGGCGGACTGGTTTACGCGCTTGCGCCGGAGCAAACGTTCGAAGACGACTGAACGACTGCGCCGCGCGTTGCGGAAGGTTTAGCGGGGCCTGGCTCCGGACGGCTCAGTCGTATTCGTCACCGAAGTGGGCGCGAACGATACGCGCCTTCAGATATTCGAGGGTGCCGAGATCCTCAACGATATCGCCACCTGTGTCGTAGAAGAACAACTCGCCATTCTTGGTGCGGCCTACCGCGATGATCCATTCAAGGTCGTCCCGGTCCTCGAGGAGATAATTGATGGTCTGCGCCACCCCTCGGCCTGGGATTATCGTAATCTTCGGCCGGGCCAGTTTTTCCTTTTCTTGCTTGGGCATCGCTTTAGATCCAACCTCTGGCGGGCAACCGTGCGGAGATCGATCACACTTACATTAAGAACGGCCCACAATCTAAGTCAATAGAGCGCCCGCCACTGTCTCAACATGATGCGTGTTCGGAAAGAAGTCGAATGCTCGCACGTCGCGGACGCGATAGCGCCTCGAAATCAGCGCGCGCAGGTCACGCGCCATCGTTGCTATGTCGCATGAGACATAGACTACGCGGGCGGGAGCGAGTCGCGCCAAAGGTTCCATCAGCTCGAGCGCTCCGGCGCGCGGCGGGTCGAGAATCACGGTTTCCGGCCTATACCCCGCGCGAGAGAGAAATCGCAATCCCTCTGCCGCCTCCATCGCCATGAATTTCGCGTTCGTAAGCGCGTGACGCGCTCCGTTACGCTGCGCAGCCGCGATCGCGAGCGCGTCCGAGTCGATCCCGGTGACCCTTGCACCACGCCGCGCCGCCGGCAGGCTCAAGTTTCCCGAGCCGCAGAACAGGTCGAGGATCTCCGCGCCCTCGCGCACCCCGGCCATCTCCATCGCGGCCGCGACCAGTTTGCGATTCTGCTCCTGATTGACCTGGCTGAACGCGTCGGCGTCGGCGTGAAGCTCGAATCCCGGCTCGACCTCGATCCGTATTTCCGGATCGCCGATCAGATGTCTCCGTCCGGTTTCGCGAACGATGATTCCCTGGAGCGCGGGAGTCCTGTCCATCAGCGCCCGTATCCGCTCGAGTTCCGCGGGCTTCAGCTCGCGGCGCGGATGTATCACCGCGACCTCGCGCGGGCCCGCGCTCACGAGTTCCATCTCGCCGAGGGCGCGGCCGATTGCGCGCGCAACCTCATGCGGAAGGACCAGCTCTTCGCGCGCAACGATGCAGCGATCGATCGGCACCATCCGGTTGCTGCCAAGCTCGAAAAATCCCAGCCGTCCCTCGGCGTCCGCCTTGAGTCTGATACGCGAACGATAAGCGAACTCGCGCGGCGAGGGTTCGACCAGGCCGTGCGCGCAAATTTCGATAGCAAGTGCGTGCCCGAGCGCCGACGCAACCATCTCGCCCTTCGCGCGCAACTGCGCCGCATAGCCAAGCTGCTGCCAGTCGCATCCGCCGCATCGCGGCAGAAACCTGCATGGCGGCTCGCGCCGCTCGGCGCCTGGCGTGAGCACCCGCTCGATACGCGCGAGATCGTAATCGCGCCGATGCGCGACCACGCTCACTTCGAGCCGATCGCCCGGCGCCGCATTCGCGACCATCACGGTCCTGCCGTCGGGCGCGCGCGCGAGCGCGTATGGCCCGAACGTCATCGCCGTCACTTCGACTTCAAGCATCATGCCTGCTGCACGCGCGGCCTGTTTTCCTCGCGCACGCCGGTATCCAGTTTATTTGTGCTCCGCGCGCGGCTCCATCGCGGCGCGGTTGCCTCGATTTGTTCGTAAGGGTCTATAATTCGAACAAACCTCTGATCGGCAAGAACATGTCAATCGCACCCGAACTAAGCCGGCTCATTGAGCGAAACACTTCCGGCGAGCAGGCGCGCCGGCTCAAAATTTTTGCGGAACGCTTCTTTGCGCGGGAGCCCGCCGAGTTCGAAAGGCGGCTTCGCGCGCAGGAGCGGCTCGCGCTTCTTATATCGGCGTTCGAGTTCTTCTCGCACGCGAGCGAGGCAGTTGCGGTACGCGTCGTGCCAGCGGCCGGCCACCCTGAAATAACGGTCGTCGAGACCACAACCCGCGACTGTCCCTTTATCGTGGACAGCCTGCTCGAGTACTTCCGCGCAACCGATGCGCCGGTGCGGATGATGCTCCATCCGATATTCCGGGTTTCGCGAGCGACCGACGGCACCCTCGACTCCTTCGAAAGCGCAAGCGGCGCCGAGCATTTGGAATCGATGATCCATGCGGAACTCGATATCCCGTTTTCGCCCGAGCGGGCGGCCGAAATAGCGCGCGAAGTGCGCGACTGCCTTCGCGAAGTGCGCCGCGCGGGCGACGATTTCGAGGCGATGAGCGCGCGGGCCATCGAAATCTGCGAGGCGACCACGGCGATACGCGAGTTCGTCGAGATTCGCGAGTACCTGCGATGGCTGGTGCAGGGAGGGTTCGTCTTCCTTGGTTATCGCCGCTACCGGGTCGAGCCTGCGGACGGCTCCCGCACGGTTCGACCCGAACCGCGAAGCGGGCTCGGAGTGCTCGTCGATTATGAGGATTCGCGCTTCACACCGCCCAGTCCGATCGACGAGTTCACGCCCGGCGAACTTCGGCTTCTGTTCGAGGGTCCGCCGCTGTTCATTGGCAAGACCCGGATGGAATCGCACGTCCATCGGCGAAGCCCGATGGACAACGTGATGATACGGCGCGCCGGCGCGGACGGCCGCGCTGCGGCGTTCGACCGCTTCATCGGCCTTTACACCTCCAAAGCTTACGCCGAGGAAGCGCAGCACATCCCCGTGCTTCGCGCAAAGCTCCGCCAGTTGCTGGACGCGGAAGCGGCCGTGCCCGGTTCGCACGATTTTAAGGAAATCGTTTCCGCCTTCAACAGCTTCCCGAAAGAAGAGCTTTTCCGGGCGTCCGTCGAGGAAATCAGAAGCCAGGTCAGGGTGCTTCTCGAGCTCAGGACCGAGTCGGAGGTGCGGCTCTGCATCCTGTCCGATCCCGATCGCGGACACGTAATCGCCCTGGTCGTGATGCCGCGCGAGGCGTTCTCGGCCGAAGTCCGCCTTCGCATCCAGGAAGCGCTGGCGGCACGGCTCGGCGGCAAGCTGGTCTATTACCATCTCGCGCTTGGCGAGGCGTACACGGCGCGGCTGCATTTCTGTTTCGTTGCCGAGCCGCCCGCGCCGTCGATGCTCGGCGAGCTCGAAGCCGAAATTGCGGCGCTGGCCCGCACCTGGGATGACCGCCTGCGCGAGCATCTGACGAAAACGCTCGGTGCCGAAGCCGGAGCCGAACGGCACGCGCGATGGCAAGGCGCGCTTACGCCGGAATATCGCGCCGCGGTTGCGGTTGAGCGCGCCGCGCGCGATATCGACGCAATCGAATCGCTGCTGCGCTCGGGCGCGAGATTCATGGTCGAGCTGAATCCGGGCGCGCCGGAGGAGCCGGGTTCGAGCGAACTCCGTATCCTCGCGCTCGGCGAGCCGCCGGTGCTGTCGGAGCTGATGCCCACGCTGCAGAACTTCGGCATCCGCGTCCTCACCGAAGATGCGCATCAGTTTTCGCCGCGCACGGACAGCGGGACCGTCCGCGCCTGCGTGCAGGTGTTTCGCGTGCGCAGCGTCGGCGCCCAGGCGCTCGAGAAGATGCCGGGAGCCGCGATGGTGGCGGAGGCGATCGCCAGGGTACGCGCCGGCGAAGCGGAGGACGACGCGCTGAACGCGCTTACGCTCAGTGCGGGACTTGCCTGGCGCGAGGTCGCGCTGGTGCGCGCCTATGTTGCCGCGGCCTTCCAGATGCGGCTTGTGCCTGCGCGGCCGGCCGCGATGCGCCCTTACCTGCAGCATCCGGAACTTGCGCGGCTCGTCTTCGAACTGTTCAAGGCACGGCTCACTCCGGCGGTTGACGCCAACGATTCGGCGGAGCAAACCGCTTCGCTCAAGGCGCGTTACCTCGACCATCTAGCCTCGGTTGACAATATCGCCGACGATCGATTGGCGCGTTCGGTGCTCTCGATGGTCGAGGCGACGGTACGCACCACTTATTTTCTGCCCGCGCCCCGCCCGTACATCGCACTCAAGTTCGAAAGCGCGCGAATCCTGGGCCTTCCGGATGTCGCACCGCTTTACGAAATCCACGTGAACAGCCCGCGGATGGAAGGATGCCATCTGCGCGCGGGCAAGGTCGCGCGCGGCGGAATCCGTTTCAGCGATCGTCCCGACGATTATCGCACCGAGATACTGGGTCTGATGAAAACCCAGACGGTGAAAAACGCGGTGATCGTGCCGACCGGAGCCAAGGGCGGATTTATCGTCAAGCCGCACGCGGAGCCTCTCGAGCCGGTAGAGGCGTACAAGACGCTGATCAATGCGATGCTCGATCTGACGGACAACGTCATCGAGCAGGGCACTGCGCATCCGGCCGGCGTCAAGGTGCTCGACGACGACGGAGCTTATCTCGTTGTCGCCGCTGACAAGGGCACCGCAACCTACTCGGATATCGCCAACGCGATTGCGGTCGAGCGCGGCTTCTGGCTCAAGGACGCGTTCGCCTCCGGCGGCGAGCACGGCTACGACCACAAGCGCATGGGAATCACTGCGCGCGGCGCGTGGGAGTCGGCCAAGCGCCATCTGCGCGAGATGGGGCGCGACCCGGCCCGCGGTCAGCCGCTCA